>NZ_JANSIR010000110.1:44332-46374 GCF_047462155.1 Synechococcus sp. OH2 | reverse complement strand
CGGCAGCTTCCTCGGTCATGTAGTACAGCAGCGTCGCGTCCCCGGCTAGCTCCTGCAGCCCCATCTGGCCGTCGCAATCGGCGTTGAAGGCGGCCTTGAGGCAGCGGATGGCCAGGGGACTGTGCTGGAGGATCTCCCGCGCCCAGCGGATCCCTTCTGCCTCCAGTTCCTCCACGGGCACCACCGCATTGACCAGGCCCATCTCCAGCGCCTGCGCGGCTGTGTACTGGCGGCAGAGGAACCAGATTTCGCGCGCCTTTTTTTGCCCCACCACCCGCGCCAAGTAGCTGGCCCCAAAGCCGCCGTCAAAGCTGCCCACCCGCGGCCCGGTTTGGCCAAAGATGGCGTTGTCGGCGGCAATGGTTAGATCGCAGATGAGATGCAAAACATGGCCCCCGCCAATGGCGTAGCCGGCCACCAGCGCAATCACCACTTTGGGCAAGGAGCGGATGATGCGCTGCAGATCCAGGACATTAAGACGCGGGATCCCGGCCTCGTCCAGGTAGCCGGCCTCCCCCCGCACGCTCTGATCCCCGCCGGCACAAAAGGCATATTTTCCATCCGTATGCGGCCCGGCGCCCGTCAAGAGCACGACTCCAATATTGGGATCCTCCCGCGCATCCAGAAAGGCATCGATCATCTCGGCAACCGTCTTGGGGCGGAAGGCGTTGCGCTTGTGGGGGCGGTTGATGGTGATCTTGGCAATGCCGTCGTCGGTCTTCTCGTAGAGGATGTCTTCGTAGAGCTTGGCCGTCTGCCACATGGTGTCTTGGGGGTTCCTTTTCTTCGCCAATCCCTGCCCATTATCCGCGCTAACCGTCTGCCTGAACGAGGGATCCCACCAGCCCTTCCAGGGTGTACTCCTGGGCCACCACATCTACCCGCCCCAAGATCTGCCTGCAGGTTGCCGCCGTTTTGGGGCCGATGGCCGCAATCTGCACCGGCGGATCCCAGACTTCAGGGCCCAGCCCGGCCTGGTGGAGGAGATGGGCAAAATGCTGCACGGTTTTGGAGCTGGCAAAGGTGAGGATATCCACCTGGCGCTCCTTGAGGGCAGCCACCACCTGGGGATCCGCCGCTGCCGGACAGGCCGACTGGTAGGCCGCCACCTCCACCACCTCGGCTCCGCGTTGCCGCAGCCCCTGCACCAGCTCCTCCCGTCCTCCGGATTCAACGCGGGGAAAGAGGATGCGCTGCCCCTGCACTGGCTCCGGCCAAATGGGCAGCAGGGCTTCAGCCACAAACTCAGAGGGCAGCAAATCTGGGCGGATGCCGTACTGGGCCAGCACCGCCGCCGTTTTGGATCCCACCACTGCCACTTTCAGAGAGTAAAGAGCCCGGCTGTCTCGCCCCTGCTGCTGCAACCGCTCGAAAAAACCCTGCACGCCGTTGGCCGAAGTCAGGAGCAGCCAATCGAACTTCTCCAGGTCAGCAATGGCTGTATCCAAGGGATCCCAGCTTGTAGGCGGCTGGATGACCAGGGCAGGCATTTCCAGCACCCGCGCCCCCTGAGTCTGCAGCAGCTCGCGCAAAGCTGGCGATTGCCCCTCAGCACGGGTGACCAGCACCGTTTTGCCTGCCAAAGGAGCCGGTGGCGGTAACGGTGGGATCCCCGGCAAAAACTCCTGCCGCAGCCGCACCACCTCGCCCACCACCAGTAGGCCAGGCAGCTTTTCTGGCTCCAACCCTTCCCCCTCTTGCAGCTCTGCCAGGGTGCCCACCCAAACCTGCTGCTCCGCCTGCCCTGCCCCCCAGATCACGGCGGCGGCACGCTCCGGCGGGATCCCAGCTTGCCTCAACTGGGCCGCAATCTGCTGCCGCTGCCGGGATCCCATCAAGATCACCAACGTATCCAACTGGGCCAGAGCGCCCCAGGGCAGGGCCTCCAGCTCGTGGGCGGTCAGCACGGCAAAGGCGCGGCTCAAGTGCTTATCAGTCAGAGGGATCCCTGCCCACAAAGGGCCGGCCAGGGCCGACGACAAGCCTGGCCAGATCTCAAACGGGCAGCCCGCCTCCCGCAGGGCCTGCACCTCCTCGCGGGC
>NZ_JANSIR010000110.1:36688-44215 GCF_047462155.1 Synechococcus sp. OH2 | reverse complement strand
TCAAGGGATCCCCCGCCTTGAGGTGAACCACCTGCTTCCCTTCCCGGCAGCGCTGGATGAGCCAGCGGATGCCCTCCTGCAAACTTGCTGCTTCGGAACGTCGCCACACCTGTGCCTGGGGGGGCAACTCCGCCAACAAGCGCGCGTCCACCAGCTCGTCCACCCAAACGGCCTCAGCCCGCCGCAGGATCTCCAGCGCCCCTTGCGTCAGGCCGGCCCGCCCGCCCAGCCCCGCCCCCACCAGATACACCTTGCCCATGAGGCCGCACCTCTTCTCTTGCCCTCTACCTGTTGATCCTGCCGCAAAAGCGGGATCCCGCTCCCTTTGCAACTGTAGTCATTTCAAATAGCAACGAAGCGTTTCTCTACGTCGTCATTGACGTCGTTATTGCTCCGCAACGCTGTCGCGAACGCGCCGCTCTAACTCCCCTCTCCCTCTGGGAGAGGGGCCGGGGGTGAGGGATGGGAGAGGAGAGATACGGACATCCGGCTAGGGGCTATTTGGGCCAAGCTGAGGCAAAAACCACCTGGTTGCGAGATACTGAAAGCGTTGCAGTCTGAGGATCCCTGCCCATGTCTAGCACGACCGCAGAGCTCTGGCCTCGACGGCGCTTTCTGGCCAGTGGAGCTGCTCTAGTGGCAGCAGCAGCGGGATCCCGCCGCTCCAGATCCCGGCCCCTGCGCTTAGTAACCAACTGGTACGCCCAGGCAGAACACGGGGGCTTTTACCAGGCCCTGGCCCTGGGCATCTACGCCGACTACGGCCTGCAGGTGGAAATCCGCATGGGGGGAACGGCGGTTAACGTGCTGCAACTGCTGGCCGGAGGAGCGGCGGACTTTGTCCTCGGCGGCAGCTCCGACGCCCTAGCGGCTCTGCAGTCAGGGATCCCCGTGCTCACCGTGGCCGCCTTTTTCCAGAAGGATCCCCAGTGTCTTTTGGCCCATCCGGGCGTGGGCATCGAGCGCCTGGAGGACTTGCGGGGCAAGCCCATCTGGGTCTCTCCGGGAGCCAACCTTACCTACTGGCCTTTCTTGCGGGCCAAGTTTGGCTTTACCGACGAGCAAAAGCGCCCCTACAACCTCAGCCTCACCCCCTTCCTGCTGGACAAACACTCTGCCCAGCAGGGCTATGTCACCTCCGAGCCTTTCCGCGTGCGCCAGGAGGGCGGCTTTGATCCGGTTGTCTTCCTGCTGGCCGACTACGGCTATTCCCCTTATGCCACCACGCTGGAGACTACCCGCCCCTTTGCCGAACAGCACCCGGAGGAGGTGCGAAAATTTGTGGCCGCCTCTATCCAGGGCTGGCAGAGCTACCTGGAGGATCCCCGCCCCGGCAACCGCCTCATCCGCCAGGACAACCCCAACATGAGCGAGGCCCTTCTGGCCTATGCCCACCAAGCCCTAAAAGACTACGGCCTCCTCACTGCCGGCGACGCGGCCACCCTGGGGATCGGCGCCATGACCCACCAGCGCTGGCAGACCTATTTTCAGGAAATGGTGGCCCTGGGAATTGTCGAAGCTGGCCTCAATGTCCGCCAGGCCTACAGCCTCGACTTTCTCCCCGCTCCCGCCGCCTGAGTTACATCACCGCCAAGCTCTGCAGCCGCGGGGATCCCTGCATCGCCAGCTCATGGCGCCGGTGCATCTGCTCTGTCAGCAGGTAGGCCAGAGGCGGGCAGCCGCTCAGCCGCTGCCGCGGATGGGGCAGTTGGTCGTTGCCGAAGGTATGGCGGTACTCCTCCGAGTCGATAAAGGCATTGACCATGGCCTGAAAGCCCTGGCGCACCAGAATGTCGTGGTAGGCGGCCACCTCCTCCTTGCTGGCGGGGGCCCGTCCCAAAAAGTGCTTAAAACCCTGCTCCACACAGCGGGTGTTGCAGCCGGCACTGAAAAAGAGCTGCCGGTAGAGCCGGGATCCCCCAATTTGGCGAACCAACCGCTTGATCCCAATCCGACCCCGCAGAAAGTCCTGCTCGATTTTTTCCAGCTCTCCCGCCTTCTCGTGCTGGTAGGGCTGGCGTTCCAAAAGCTGTTGGTAGGCAGCCCGCAACAGGTTTTGCAACGTTTGCGGATCCCGCTGGCGTAGTTCCATAGCGATAGCTCCCAAGCAACGCGACCGACAAAAACCGATTGGGCAAGAGGTCAACTTAAAGAAACAATGAAGATGGAGTTGCTCGATACACTTTTACAGTTGGCATTAACCAGATCCAAAAATTGTCAATGTCAACCCGGAAGCCAATCGAGCAAAAGCCCTACTCAAGATTTATCTTGTCGATAAGTTGAACCGGGGAAGCTTGCGATAAATGTTTACAAGAAGGCCCCAGTTTTTTTGAGTTTACGTGATTCTACTTTCCAGCTTTCTACATGGAGAAACTTTTCGTACTTACCCGTAGTTAAAGATTGTGACGTTTTGATTCCCCCAGCCTGGTCAAGATCCAGAATACGAGTAGGAACTGATTTTTCGCTTGTATTGCTTTTGCGGCAGGGCGTATCTGCCGGCAGAGTTTTTGTCTGCCTTGAAGTTGGGGATCCCACCTATGGTGAAACAAATCCGGCTAGATCCTCTATCCCGTGTCTCGGAGGTGGATACCTACAGCAATCTGCTGTCGGCCATTTTGTCGGAGGAGCTCCATGTCTCCAAGGAATGTAACGGCCGCGGCCTCTGCGCCACCTGTCATGTCTACGTCAAGGAGGGGATGGAGAGCCTCACCCCCATCACCCCCCGCGAGGCCAAAACCCTGGAGACGATCACCAGCGCCCGCAGCAATTCCCGCTTGGCCTGTCAGGCACGGGTGGTGGCCGATGGGGTGGTGGTGGAGCTGCCGCCGGGGATGTACGTGAACTCGCTGAAGGATATCGAGGTGCTCATCGGTCGGCGGGCCGAACAAGACTTGCTGCACCCCCGAACAGGGCGCGTTTTGGTGGAGGAGGGCAAGATCATCACCCGTTCCACGATCAAGCAACTGGAAAACGAAGACTTCCGCATCATCGGCAGCACCCTTGCCCAGACCCGCGAGGCCTAAGGGATCCCAACACTCTGCTTGGGTTCCTGCTGTAGTAGATCACGGCTCAGTTTTGTTGAGGAGAAAGCCATGGCCAGCGTTACCACTCGACCGGATCCCCGTCCCGCAGTTACCATGCCGGTGGGCCGCGACAAGCACGCCCACTACAGCTACCGCGATTTCTTCCGCTTTAACCGAGAGCAAGGCACGATCATCGACTGGAACAACACCCAAAACCTGCTGCTCAGCGAAGACTTCATTGTCGGCCTGCAGGCGGGCCTAGAGCGGGAAGTGGGCGATGCCTCTGCGGCGGTGATGTACACCATCGGCAGAGACTGGGGCAGCCGCGATGCCCAGCATTTTTCCCAGTGGTATGAGCGGGAGTACGGAGTTGGGGTCAAGCAGTCCAACCTTCTGTTTTTGCTGGAGACCTGGTGGTGGCCTTTTACGGCGCAAGGGTGGGGCAAGTGGGAGGTGGAAACCGAGTCCAAACAAAAAGGGTTCCTATTCATCAACCTGTTTGACTCGCTGGTGGCCCGCACCTTGGGCGATGTGGGCAAGCCGGTTTGTCACCTCTATGCCGGGCTATTTGCCGGATTTTTCTCTGCTATGACTTCCCGCGAGCTGGCCTGCATCGAGATCCAGTGCTACGCCATGGGGGAGACCTATTGCAAGTTTTTGCTGGGCGGGCAAGAGCGCATCGATGCCGCCAATTTCTGGGTGAGCGAAGGGGCCAGCGCCCGCGAAATCGAGCAGCGTTTGCACCAACTGTGAGGTCTGCCTGTGGCTTTTGCAATCCTTCCCTTGCCACTTTGGAGAAACGCCCATGGTCACCCTCAACCTAGACACCGATCTGGACTTAACCCAGCCGCTGGCAGTGTTTTTACAGGGGTTGAACTGGGATAACCGGCCCTTGGCCAAAGCTCCCTTCGCTTCAGAATCGCTGTCGGACTCCCCCCTGTTCTTGGCCCAGTCGGTAGGGCAGTTTTTTGCCGGCTGCAATTGGTCGGGCGTCCGCCCGCGCCCTGAGCCACCGCCGGAGCTGCCGCCAGAGGATCCCTTTACGCTTGAGGATTTTGCCGCTTTGTTTGGTGGAGCCTTGCTCTAGCCCTGCTTTGCCCCAACTTGGGTTTTGCTTCCTCGAGCTGCTCGATCTTTTGACTCGTTTTGAGACTGGTTTTGAATCGGGTTTTTTAAGGAGACCTCACCCATGAATGACCTTCACTCCTGGCCGGAGCGCATTGCCGATCGAGAAGGGGATTACCTGACGCCCGACGATCTGCAGGATCTCATCCGCTACGCTCTCTCCTTTCCAGAGCGGCTGGATCTCTACCAAGTCTTGCAACAACAAGAGCTGGCGTGGATCGAGAAGGTTCTGCAACAGCACGGGTACAGCGGTGAGGCAGAATCCTCTCTCACCCCCACTCAGCGCCTCTTGGCCCGGCAACTGGCCTTCTGCTTGCGCTCCCTGGGCCTGAGCTTGTTGTTGGGGGATCCCCTGCCCCTGCGGCAATGGAGGTGTGGGGCGATGGAACGGTATCTGGGTTTGCCGGAAGCGCTCCGGCAGTTGCAGGCGGTGGTGCAGGGATCCCTGCCGGCGGAGCAGCAGGGTTTGCTTGCCTCCTACTGGCAAGCGCTACAGGCTGTCTGCACCCCTTCCCCAGAGCGGCTTGAGCCAGAATTTGCTCCTCAAACCGAGACTGCAGCTCCGTCGGAAGAAGCGCTCACCCTGATGCACATGTTCGTCTAAACCAAGGGGGCTTCTTATGAATTCAATGGTGACCGCGCTGATGCAACAAAGTGAGGGCCGCTATCTGCGCCCAGACGAGCTGAAAACCCTACACGCCTATGTGGAAGGGATCCCCAAACGAGTCCGCCTCTATCAAGTCCTGCAGGCCAAAGAGCAAGAGCTGGTGGAGCGGGTGATGGAGAAGTTCCAGCCGATGATGCCGAATTTGCCCCGCCAACATGGGCACCTGGCCTGGGAGCGTTGCCGCCGGGATCTAAGCATGGTGTGGCGCTACTGCTGCCTGGCCATGGTGCTCAACGATGAGGATTACCTGCGGGATAAGTTGCTCTACTGGCTGGAGACGATCCTGAAGTCCTTCAAGATGCGTGACCAGTGCCAGCCTGCCTATAAGTTGATGCTCGACTCCCTCAGCGCTGTCTTCGGCCCCGAAGAGAGCGAGGCCATCCGCCCCTACGTGCTCTTGGCCAAGTCGATGCTGGTCAACTGAAGTCAATGGACTCTCGATCCATCCACCAATTACTGTATACAGCCCACTCCCTGCTCATCCATTCCTTGCTCCCTATGGCCAGATGAAGGCACTCCCTACTATCGCAGTGCTCCGTGCTGCTCGCCCAAGCGCTCCGCGCCGCTCACGCGACCACCCCCAGCCCCTCTCCCTGAGGCCCTCACCCCCAGCCCCTCTCCCTGAGGGAGAGGGGAGCTGGGATCCAGGCAACCAACTTAAACGACCATAAAAGCTTAAGTTTCAGCCGCCCTCAAGTCCGTCCATCTCCCTGAGAGGAAAGCCATGACTACCCTGCAAGAGATCCTGCAAGACCAGATCCTGCCCGGGCACTGCTTTAGCCCTGCCTACTACATCCGTCCCGACATCCACAGCGGCCTGCTCTACAGCCGGGGAGGATACCGCCTGGCAGCCTTTCCCATGCCTCTCCTGGAAGCCATCTACGCCGGCTTGCGCTACGAGACCGGGCAAGCCACCCGCGTCATCCTCTACAACTGTGGTCGCGAGTGGGGAGAAGCGTTTTTCCGCCGCATCGAAGACGAACTCTCCCGCTACTACCAACAGCCGTTGCAGGAATTGCCGCTGGGGATCTTCCTCGATGCCCTCAGCGAGCTCTGGGCCACCCACGGCTGGGGACGCCTAGAGCTGGATTTTTCCGCTGCTGACCGCGGCTTGGTGGAGGCTAGGATCCGCAACTCCGGCTTTGCCCTGGCTGCTCGTGCCAGCCTCAGCCCGGAGGAGCTGTCTGCGCAGCGGGAGCCTGCCGGCTATCTAGAGGCAGGAATGCTGGCCGGCCTCTTCTCGTTGCTCTCGGGCCGGGATCTGGTCTGTGTGCAAACCACCTGTGAATCCCTGGGAGCCGACTGCAACCGCTTTCTCATCGGCACCGCTCAGCGGCTACACAATGGTGAAGAATGGGTGCGCAAGGGCCTCTCCCACGAAGAGATTTGGGATCGGCTCGCCGCCGGTTCCTAGAGAGGGATCCCTGTTTCCAGGCTGGCAGAGAAGGAGAGAATTGAATTTTTCCAGGTCTTAAGACTTGTAAAGACAAAGACAATTCTCCCTGCTCAATTCCTCACCCTTTTGCAAAGTTTTTTTGGCTCCTCGGCCAGTAGGTTCTCAACTGAGCAGCCGTCGGGATCCGAGTTGCTAAGAAAGTTAGCTGTCCTTAGGGATCCCTGCGTAATATATTTTTTCACACGCTCCCCTACAAATTCGCCATCCTAAAAGTAGGAGCTATCCCAAGTCTTGAGCAGTTCGAAGGGGGAGAGGCAATGAATGCTCAGCAACGTAGCCAAATCATCGCTTCGGAGTGGATGATCGACAGCCAAAATCCGGTTCATTCCATTTCCCGGCTGAAGCGGCGGGCAACTTACTCCGACGTTACCCTTTGGTGGCTGGTGGTGCAGCTCAACCTGAGCGAACGCAACTCCATTCATTCTGATCCTCGCTAGGGGCCAGAAGCGAATTCCAGCCTAAAAAATTCCCCCTCCCACGTTTAACCTCGAAATAAAAGAAGAGCTGAAACTTGAGGTAGAGGACTTCTCAAGCAACAGCTCTTCCGTTGAAGGCAAAAGCGGGGATCCCGACACCCTCTAATCGGTCGGGGGCAAGGCCGCCACCTGAGCCGGCTGCACCGGCAAGAGGGGCCGTTGCACAATTTCCGTCGGCAGGACACTACGCAACTGGGCCGCCACCGCTACCGTCGTGACATCGTAGGTCTGGGTAGCCAAACGGGGGTAGAGGCCGATGCCGAGGATGGGCAAGAGCAGGCAGAGGGCGACAGCCATTTCCCGTGGGCGCATGTCCCCCAGATACTCCTCTAGCACCAGCCCGGGATCCTGAGCCCCATAGAACACCTGCCGCAGCAGGGAGAGCAAGTAGATGGGGGTAAGAATGAGGCCCACCGCCGCCAGCAGGGCCACCCCTGCCTTAAAGGCCGGCGCATAGGCGTCGCTGGTGGCCCAGCCCAGCAACACCGTCAGCTCACCCACGAACCCGCTCATCCCCGGCAGCGCCAACGAGGCCAAAGCTCCTGCTGTAAACAGGGCAAAGGTCTTAGGCATTTGCTTGGCCAGCCCGCCCAACTTGTCGAGAGCAAGGGTGTGGGTGCGCTCGTAGGTGATCCCTGTCAAGAAGAAGAGCACCGCCGCAATGAGACCGTGGGAGATCATCTGCAGCAGGGCGCCGTTGAGGCCTAGCTCCGTAAAAGTGGCAATGCCGATCAACACAAAGCCCATGTGGGCAATGGAAGAATAGGCCAGGCGCCGCTT
>NZ_JANSIR010000110.1:24577-36587 GCF_047462155.1 Synechococcus sp. OH2 | reverse complement strand
TTGCCCCAAAGCCCCCAGCGCCCCGTAGATGATGTTTACTGTGCCCAACACCGCCAGCACCGGGGCAAAGGACACATGGGCTTCCGACAGCATGCCCACGTTCAGGCGGATGAGGCCGTAGCCCCCCATCTTGAGCAGCACCCCGGCCAAGATCATCGAAATGGGCGCCGAGGCTTCGCTATGGGCATCCGGCAGCCAGGTGTGAAACGGAAAAATGGGCAGCTTCACCCCAAAGGCAATCAGGAAAGCTGCATACGCCAAGACCTGCAGGGCCAGCGGGTAGGATTTTGCACCCAGCTCTGCCATCTCCAGGCTGAAGCCCTCGCCGTAGAAGGCCATCGCTAGGGATCCCACCAGAATAAAAATAGAGGCGGCAGCGGTGTAGAGGAGGAACTTGGTGGCAGCATACTGGCGTTGCGGCCCACCCCAAATGGAGATGAGAAGATAAACGGGCACCAGCTCGATCTCCCACATCAAGAAGAAAAGCAGCAGATCCTGCGCCAAGAACACACCCACCTGGGCGCCGTACATCATTAGCAGCAGGAAGAAAAACAGGCGCGGCTTGTCAGCCACCTCCCAAGCCGCCACCATCGCCAAAGTCGTAATCAAGCCCGAGAGCAACACCAGCGGGAAGGACAGGCCATCCACCGCCAGCGACCAGTGCAGACCAATTTGGGGTACCCAGGCGTAGCGTTCTGCCAGTTGCAGTGAGAAATCCTGCAGGTTGTAATGCCGCCCGAAAACATAGACCATCAGGCCCAAATCCGAAGCCCCCACCGCCAGGGCATACCAACGCGCCCAGCGGCTCTGGGGGAGCAGAGGGATCCCAAAGGCTGCCAGCAGCGGCAGGAGCACCAGGGCCGACAGCCAGGGAAACTCAAGGGAATTACTCATGGCCGGGAATAAGTACTTATGCTCAACATACTAATGATATGAAGCTATGTAAACAAATGGAAAGCGATTTTTACAAAAAAATCTGCGCAATAGCGCAGATCTGGAGAAGGTTTCTCTGATGCTAAGCATCGAGGATCGCCAAGAGAGCGGCAACGGCGGCCTGGGTGGAAAGTCCGTCAGAGTTGGCGAGAGAACCTGGCTGGCCAAGCCAGGTCTCGGCTCCCGCACTCCCTCGACACCTGGGAACTAGGCAGGATCTACTCGTCTTCGGCGAAAACGAAGCGGTGCAACTCGTCCAAGGTAGGCTCAGGACTTTCCAGCGCGAAAAGGACGGCATCCTCAATCACGGCGCTCACCTTTTCCTGAATGGCCTGGAAGTCCGCCTCAGTCATCAAGTTGTGTTCGAGGGCGTAGCGCTCCAGTTGCTTAATGGGATCCCGCTGCCGCCAGAATTCTTTTTCTTCCGGGCTGCGCAGCTCGTCAGGATCGGCGAGGGAATGGCCCCGGAAACGATAGGTGATGCACTCCAGCAGGGTGGGGCCTTCGCCGGCGCGGGCCCGGGCAATAGCTTGTTGGGCAGCCTCCCGCACCGCCAGCACGTCCATGCCGTCTACTTGGTAGCCGGGCATGCCAAAGGCAGGGCCCTTGAGGTAGATGTCGGTTACCGAAGTGGCCCGTTTGTGGGCCATGCCGATAGCCCAGAAGTTGTTTTCCACCACATAGAGGATGGGCAACTTCCAGAGGGCGGCCATGTTGAGACACTCGTAGAACTGGCCGTTGTTGCAGGCTCCATCCCCAAAGAAGCAGGCTGTCACCTGGTCGGTGCCGCGGTACTTGGCCGAAAAGGCCGCCCCTGTGGCCACCGGGATCCCCTCGGCCACAAAGGCGTAGCCCCCCAAAAAGTTGTGCTCCGCCGAAAAGAGATGCATGGAGCCACCTCGTCCCTTGCTGCAGCCGGTGGCTTTGCCAAAGAGCTCCGCCATTACTGCTCGGGGGGGAATCCCGGTGCTGAGGGCATGCACGTGATCCCGGTAGGTGCTGCAGACGTAGTCGGTGGGCTTGAGCGCCTTGATCACCCCCGTGGACACCGCCTCCTGCCCGTTGTACAGGTGCACAAAGCCAAACATCTTGCCCTTGTAGTACATTTCGGCGCACTTGTCCTCAAACAGGCGGCCCAACACCATGTCTTCGTAGAGCATGCGGGCCTCTTCGGCAGAGATGCGAGCACTAGCCACGGGAGGGGTAAGTTCCTGAACCATGCGGGAAAGTGATTGAGGGTAACCCATTTTTGCGGTCTTTTAATTATCCCACGCTTGGGGGCACTTGCAATCCCGCTGAGGGGGAGATCGAGGTGGATCCCAGTTCTGGAGGAAGGGGGGTAGACTGAAAGATTAAGGCAGGAGGCATTGCCATTGCAGCAGCCGCATCGAAGTCAGAACTCCGTCCCGCTGAGGCGAATACTGCAAGAGCAGGTATCCTGGCAAAGGCTTTTTCTAGGGGGGATCTTCTCCTGGAAGCTGAAGGGCCGGCCAAGATAACGGGGTGCGCCTATGGGAGTCCGTTGGGTTAGCGGTTTTGCGGCGGTGCTATTTGCCCTGACGGTCACCCTGCTAGGGGGCTGGTACTTCACGGCAGCCATTGGGCTGATTATTTTTCTGGCGCAACTGGAGTTCTTTCGCTTGGTGCAGGCCAAGGGCAATGCACCGGCCATGCGCACCACCATGTTTTCCAGCCAGGTGCTGGTGATTTCGCAGCAGGTTAAGCCGGAGTGGACCAGCCCTGCTTTTATCGTGGCCGGTTCTGTGATCTGCTTTTATCTGCTTTTTAAGCCCAAGCTGGCCACCATCGCCGACATTGCCACCTCGATTTTGGGATTGTTTTACTGCGCGCTGTTGCCCAGCTTCTGGATCCGCGTCAGGGCTTTGTCTTTTTCCCAAGGACTTGGCGAAGGGCTGTGGATTACGCTGTTGGCTATTGGCTGTGTCATTGCTGCCGATGTAGCGGCCTACCTCTGTGGGCGGGCCTTTGGGCGCACCAAGCTCTCCCTCCTCAGCCCCAAGAAGACGGTGGAAGGGGCGGTGGCCGGGATCGCAGCCAGCATGGCCCTGGCCATGGCCGGAGCCTACTACCTGAACTGGCCCTGGCGCTGGTGGAGCGGCAGCGTGCTGGGGTTTTTGATTGGGCTAACGAGCCTGTTGGGCGACCTAACGGAATCGCTGATGAAGCGGGATGCCGGTGTCAAAGACTCCGGGGATCTCATCCCCGGCCACGGCGGCATTTTGGATCGGGGCGATAGCTATGTCTTTACCGCGCCGTTGGTGTTTTACTTTATGGAATGCCTGGAATGGCTCAACGCCTATTTCAGCCGATAATTGCGATAATTCCCACCCCAGCCGAGAAGATTCTAGACATAAGTTTGCCTTTAGAAGGTTGGACAATCTGTGCGCAATCCTCGTAGGAACGGTACGACCAAAGCTACCCTTGAAACGGAGAAATCTCTGGTCTTTTGGCTCTTCAGCTATCTCGTTCCCCAACTTTCTCTTGCTGCACTTCTAAGATGACCTGCCTGACATTTTCCAGACAGCAAAACCCCTGGGGGTTGTTGACCTGGCAGCCACAGCGCCTGGCTTTGATGTGGGCGGCAATCTCGGCAAGAATGGCCTGGGGCGTTGTGGATCCCTGCAGCTCCTGCCGAATGCGCCGGCGCGTCCATGCAAAACAGTAGCAGACGGGTACGTCCTCGCCACTTTCTTTTTGAAAGACTGGCACCTTGAGGTCGTCAACCCCAAAGCTTTGACCTTGCTTAGAAAAATAAACAACAGGACAAATGGGATCCCGGCAAAACGCGTAGCTGCTGTCCGCATCCAGTTGTGCCAAAGCTCGAGGGCACAGCAGGCTCTTCAGGGTAATCAGTTGAACCGGGATCCCTTGCTCCCCGCTCCTTGGACACAAGGGCTGCCAAGCATTAGCAGAAAATGGTGCAAGGGGTTCTCTTGTCATGGGTTATCGAGCTGTTGTTGGAAGATAGTGCAAGAGGAACTTTTCTCTTGTTCAGAAAATTTCTGTTGACGCTGTTCAATAAGTGTCGATAGCTCCCCTTTGAGTTCCTGCAGATGGGCAATTGACTTATCGATTTGTCTGAGTTTTTCCGTTAGCTTTACGTACACCTGCCAGCAGGGCAGAGCTTGCCCGTTTTCCTGAAGCAAGAGCAGTTCTTTGATCTCGGCCAGGGTAAGTCCCAAAGCCTTGGCACGGGCAATAAAAGCCAGCCGCTCCAGCTCAGGCTCCCCGTAGAGGCGATAGCCCCCCTCCGTCCTGCGCGGTTTGGGAATGAGCCCCAGGCGCTCGTAGAAGTAGAGGGTTTGGGGACTGATGCCCAACTTCTCGGCTACCTGACCCACCCGCAGCAGTTCAGTCATGCCCGGTTCTATACCCTCTCTCCAGCAGCTCTCCTAGCCTAAACCCTATAGCTAACTACAAGGTCAAGAGGGATCCCCGCAAGGCCCACCCCGGCAAAGAGAGCCGCAAGAGCCCGTCAGGCTGAAGTAAGCCTGCTAACCTATTAGGGTAGTTCTTCGAGAAGCCCTGGCCTAGATTCGGCATGACTGCTGCACCTGCCCTTGCCCCCCTGCCCAGCCAGTACAACCCCTTTGCAACCGAGCCGAAGTGGCAGCGTTTTTGGGAGGAAAAGGGGTTTTATGTGGCGGATCCCAAGGCGCCGGGAGAAGCCTTCAGCATGGTGCTGCCCCCGCCCAACGTCACGGGCAGCCTCCACATGGGCCATGCCTTTGCCTTTACCCTGCCGGATGTGGTGGTGCGCTACAAGCGCATGCGCGGCTACAACGTCCTCTGGCTGCCCGGTACGGATCATGCCAGCATTGCCGTGCACACCATCCTGGAAAACCAACTGCGCCAGGAGGGCAAGAGCCGCTTTGACCTGGGCCGCGAGGCTTTTCTGGAGCGGGCCTGGGCTTGGAAGGAGCAATCCCAGGGCACCATCAAAAGCCAACTACGGCGCCTGGGCTTGTCACTGGACTGGACGCGGGATCGCTTTACTCTCGATGAGGGGCTGAGCCGGGCAGTTACGGAAGCCTTTGTCCGCCTCTACGAAGCAGGGCTAATTTACCGGGGCGAGTATTTGGTCAACTGGTGTCCGGCCACCCAGTCGGCCGTCTCCGACATCGAGGTGGACAACAAAGAGGTCAAGGGCCACCTCTGGCATTTCCGCTATCCCCTGGCTGCGGATCCCAGCCAGTACCTGGTGGTGGCCACCACCCGCCCCGAGACAATGCTGGGGGATACAGCCGTGGCGGTCCACCCCCAAGACGAGCGCTACCGCCATCTCATTGGCCAGTTCGTGCGGCTGCCCATCAAGGAGCGCCTGATCCCCATCATTGCCGACGAGTACGTGGATCCCTCCTTTGGCTCTGGGTGTGTCAAAGTTACCCCAGCCCACGATCCCAACGACTTTGAGATGGGCCGGCGCCACCAGTTGCCCTTGATCAACATTCTCAACAAGGACGGCACCCTCAACGAGAACGGGGATCCCTTCACTGGTCTAGATCGCTTTGTGGCCCGCGAGAGGGTGGTGCAGTGGTTTGCCGAGCACGGTCTGCTGGAGAAGGTGGAGGAGTACACCCACAGCGTGCCCTACAGCGACCGCGGGGGTGTGCCCATTGAGCCGCTGCTCTCCATTCAGTGGTTTTGCGATGTTTCCGGCATGGCGGCCCGCTGCCTGCAGGAGGAGCGGGAGCACCACAACCCCCGCTTTATCCCGGAGCGCTGGACCAAGGTTTACACGGGCTGGCTGGAGAAGCTGCGCCCCTGGTGCATCTCGCGGCAACTGTGGTGGGGGCACCAGATCCCGGCCTGGTACCCCGTCATCGACGGCCAGATCCCTGAGGATCCCCAGGCTTTTGTGGTGGCCCGCAATGCTGAAGAGGCCTGGGCGAAGGCACGGGAGAAGTTTGGCCCGGCCCTCGAGCGGCTGGAGCGGGATCCCGATGTGTTGGACACCTGGTTTAGCTCCGCTCTGTGGCCTTTTTCCACACTGGGCTGGCCGGAGGAGACGGAGGACTTCAAGCGCTACTACCCCACCTCCCTCATGTCCACGGGCTTCGACATCATCTTCTTCTGGGTGGCCCGCATGGCCATGATGGGAGTGCAGTTTACCGGCCAGATCCCCTTCAAAGATGTCTACATCAACGGCCTGGTGCGGGACGAGCACGGGGCAAAAATGTCCAAGTCCAAGGGCAACGGCATCGATCCCATCGAGCTCTTGGACAAATACGGCACCGACGCCCTGCGCTACGCTTTGGTTAAAGAAGTGGTGGGGGCAGGGCAGGATATCCGCCTGGCCTACGACCGCAAGACTGGCGAGAGCGCCAGCGTGGAGGCGGCCCGCAACTTTGCCAACAAGATCTGGAACGCCTCCCGCTTTGTGCTCCTGAACCTGGAGGAGCAGACCCCCGCCCAACTGGGATCCCCGGCTCCGGAGGCGCTGGAGCTGGCCGATCGCTGGATCCTGTCGCGGCTGCACTCCACGGCCACCCAGGTTATCGAAGAGCTGGAAGCCTACGGCCTGGGCGAGGGGGCGCGGCTCTTGTATTCCCTGATTTGGGATGACTTCTGCGACTGGTACATCGAGCTGGTCAAGCCGCGGCTGCGGGGAGAAGACCCAACCTCCAAGCGCACGGCACAGCAGGTGTTGGCCACTGTGCTGGAGACCATCCTCCGGCTGCTGCACCCCTGGATGCCCCACGTCACCGAAGAAGTCTGGCACCTCCTCACCCAGGCCAACCAAGCCACCTCCATCTCCGTCCAGCCCTATCCCGCCCCTGACCCTAGCTGGATTAACCCGCAACTGGAGCGGGAGTTCGGCCTGGTGATCCAGACCATCAGCAGCCTGCGCAACCTGCGGGCAGAGGCTGGCCTTAAGCCCCATCAAACCATCACGGCTCTGCTGGTTACCGAGGATCCCGACGAGCAGCGGATCCTCACCGCCGCTCAAGCCTACATCCGTGATCTGGCCAAGGCCGAGTCCCTAGAAATTACGGGATCCCTGGCCAGGGAACCCAAGCAGGTGGCGGCTGCCGTAGTGGGCACGGTGCAGGTGCTGGTGCCCTTGACGGGGCTGGTGGATGTGGAGGCGCTGCAGGCTAAAGTGCAAAAAGATCTGGCCAAGCTGGAAAAAGAGGCGCAAGGGATCCGCGCCCGCCTGGAGAACCCCAATTTCCTCAGTCGGGCCAACCCGGAAGTGGTGCAGGCCAGCCGCGAGCAACTGGCAGAGCTGGAGGCCCAGATGCAGCTTTTGCAAGCCCGCCTGGAAAAGCTGGGCTAGGGCAACGGGGAGCACTCTCCTTTGGGGCTCTTGACCTAGGCAGTCGAATAGCACCGGCTATTTTTGTGCAATGGGAGTGGCCATCCCCCATCTCTGTGTTATGATGAAAGTTAATTCGAGATAGATGTCGGTTGTAGCGTTCGGTTCTTCTGATCTTGACGGGTTTTCACGTTTTGTATTGGCAGACGGCTCTCCGAATATCTCGCCCTTTGTTCCTCTCTCTTTCGGAGATCGTCGATGTCAATTTATGTAGGTAACCTTTCCTTTAAGGTGACAGAAGCGGATTTGACCGCTGTTTTTGCCGAGTACGGTTCGGTGAAGCGGGTGCAGATCCCCACCGACCGGGAGACGGGTCGCATCCGTGGTTTTGGGTTTGTGGAAATGAGTTCTGAGGCCGAAGAGCAGGCTGCTATTGCCGCTCTGGATGGCGCAGAATGGATGGGCCGCGACCTTAAGGTCAACAAGGCTCGTCCGCGAGAAGAACGCCCCACCTCAGGCTTCCGCTCTGGTAACCCCAACGGCGGCGAGCGGCGGCGCAACTTCCAATCTCGCTATTAAAACGCCTGCTGAGGCTTCTCGGTTTGAGTTTGCCCCTCACCCCCGGCCCCTCTCCCAGAGGGAGAGGGGGGCTAGGGATTGAGGCGGCGAGCTTTCCCTTGCAATTCGGTAGCGACTTTTAGGCCGGCGGTTTGTCCGGCCAGGGATCCGTGAGGTCGGCAGCTAGGGGATCCCAGTCCCAGCCCCAGTCGCGGGCGATGGCCTGCGTAAGGCCCAACTGGCCAGAGCCCGGGTAGCGGGCCAGGGCCAGCAGGAGATCCACCAGTTGCTCGCCAGTGGGGGTGCAGCCAAAGATGTGCAGTCCATCCCGGATCTGGGATTCCTTGAGCTCGCAGAGGTAGCCATCGAGGCGGCCCCAGTCTTCTTCCTTATCCAGGTTGAACTGCAGGTCGAGGTGCTCTCGGCAGGCAAGCTCCTGGATCTGGGCGCGGATCAGCGGGCAGCGCCCAGGATCCATCTGCTGGGCCTCGTAGTACTCGTCCATCAGCCGCTCTAGTTCCGCCAAGGGCCCGTAGAGCTCGGCACGGGTTAAGGGCGGGGTGAGGTGGTCGAGGATGACAGCCTGAGCCCGCCGCTTGGCCTGGGATCCCTCGCCAGGATCGTTGACGATGAAGGGGTAGAAGTGGGGCAGAGGCCCCAAGGCTATTTCTGGGTAGCAGGTGGCCGAAAGGGCGGATCCCTTGCCAGGCAGCCACTCCAGGTTGCCGTGCTTGCCCACATGCACCACCGCCTGCACGCCAAACACTTGCCGCAGCCACAGGTAAAAGGCCAGGTACTCGTGGGGCGGCGCCAGATCCGGGGCATGGTAGTTCAAAGCAGGATCCTGGTCGTAGCCTCGCGGCGGCTGGAGGCCGACAAAAACCTGCTCCAACTGCAGGCCGACAATGGGGATGTCGTGGGCGGGCGGATCCCCCCACTGCCGCACTAGATCCTCTTGGACAGCGGCAGGCAACTGGGCAAACCACTCCCGATAGAGGGCAGCCGGCAGCACCTGCCGCGCCGGGCGTAGGGATCCCAGCGGATCATAGGTTTGGCCCTGGGTTAGCCAGCGGATGAGCTCATCTCCGCTCTGGGGCAGTGGACAGGCGCGGTAGTCGGCTTCCGCCAGGGCCTTGAGGATCTCCACGCAGCTTGCCGGTGTATCCAACCCTACCCCATTGGCCAGCCGTCCATCCCGGCTGGGGTAGTTGGCCAAAATCAAGGCTAGACGGCGCTGATTGGCAGGAGTGCGCCGCAGCTTTACCCAGTTGGCCGCCAGCTCGGCCACAAACGCCACCCGATCCGGCACAGCCTCATAGGCCATGATCTCCGTCTGCAGGCGGGGATCCCACTGTTGAACCGTCTTGAACGAGATGGCGCGGCTGAGGATGCGGCCGTCCACCTCCGGCAGCACCACGTTCATGGCCAGATCCCGCGCCCCCAAGCCCCGAGTGGAGTTCTCCCAGCGCTCCCGCGACCCACTGCTCAAGACCACCTGCACAACCGGCACATCCAGCTCCTGCCAGAGACGGACATCGGGCTGCTCGCTCTCCAGGCGGGCCAGGGAAAAGCTGGTGGTGTTCAACAAAAGTTCAATTTGGCCGCCGAAGTGCTCCCGGATGGCCTGCGGCAAGTCCGGTTCCTGCAGGCCATAGGTGTACAGACACAGCGGCTGCAACCCCCGCTCCTGCAGGGCGTTGGCCAGGGCATCTATTGGCTGCGTATTCCCCGCCAAAACATGGGCCCGGTAGAGCAGGATCCCTACCTTGGGGGCGTGGGGATCCCTGAGGGGGGATAGGGGGGGATGGTAGATCCCCAGCCGGGGCAGCACCTGCGGCTCTGGCACGGCGTACTCCTGTCCCAGAAACTCCCTGGCCAAGAATTTCAAGCAAGCCGCCACATTGGCTGCCCCTCCTTCCAGCCAGTACTGCCACACCCGGTCTGCCACTGTCAGGGGCACGGTGGAGTGGCTAACCAAATCCCAATCGGGGCGGTCATCCCCAGGGATCACAATCAGGGTGGCTCCCGCTGCTGCCGCTACCTCTTTGGCCACCTCCAGACCATAGCTCCAGTAGGCCCTTCCCCCCAACAGGCGCAGGAGCACCACCTGAGCTTGCCGCAACACCTTCTCGGCGTAGTCGTCGATGCTGAGAGGCTGTTGCAACTGCAAGAGGTTAGCCGCCCGCACCGCCGGGAAATCAGCCGGCACCAAGCGCATGGCTGCGCTCAAGGCTGTCAGATCCGTGTCGGCTGCCGACAGGACAACGATGGGCGCAGGATCCTGCTCCAGGAAAATGACCCCACCTTGGGAAGGATCCCATCCCCCCGGCAAAGCAGCTATCCGGTGCATAGAGCCAGCGCCAGGCGCCCCGCCATCTCCTTGAGACTACACAGAAGGATAGCTTGGTAGCCCCGCACTTGCGTGGGGAGCGGAAAAGCTCGTAATTGCCAAGGGTATACTTGCCGAAAAGGCGTACCGTTCCCAGGCCAGCAGCTAATCACGGTGAAAAAAACCGACTGGTGCAGGCGTCCGAGACGCGAGAGGACGCCGTCCTGCTGACGCGAGCAGGGCTTTTCCTGAGGGGACTGTCTAGAGGCGTCTTGACAGCGCCTGTTTGAACTACGTGAGAACCCTACGCCTTGAGGCGGTGGGGGTGTCAATCTAACGGCCGTACTTGAGCACAAAGACATCTTTCAGACCAGCATGGGGCTCTCCGGCGAGGGATCCCCAGGTTACACCTACCACCCCGAGGGTGCCCTCTTGGTCTAGCGCCATGGCCTGGATCCAGTCGAAGTCGGCGCTGCCGAACTGGTGGCGCCAGAGCTCGCCGCCGTTGGTATCGTAGAGGCGGACAAAGGCATCGCTGCGACTTGCAGGGATCCCCTGGGTGGATCCTGCCACCCAGACCCTTCCGAGCCTATCCACGGCAATGGCCAGAGGGCGCTCCCCTTGCGCGCCGTCCCATTGGCGGCTCCAGAGCTCGTTGCCGTAGGGATCATACTGCCGCACAAAGACACTGTACCCCTGGAGCAAGGCCTGGCCAGCAGGAGCCTCTTGGGTATAGCCCGCCACCCAAACATTTCCCTCCTCTCCCACAGCGATGGCAAGAGTGCCGTCGCCCCCTTTGTTGAAAAACTGGCGCAGCCAAACCTGGTTGCCGCTGGGATCATACTGGCCAACAAAGCCGCCAGCCCTTGTGCGGTCGCGGACGAATCCGGTTATCCAGAGATTTCCTGCCCCATCGGCGGCCAGGGCAGTGACCTGGGCCCCTAGCTCGCGAACCCAGAGGGGTTTGCCGTCAGCGTTGTATTGGCGCACAAAGCTCTTGCCTCCGCTATTTCCGGCTACCCAGACATTGCCCTTGCCATCCACGGCAATGGCAGTGACCTGGTCAGGCTCAGCACCGCCCAACTGCTGCGTCCAGAGCTCCCGACCCTGGGGATCGTGCTTACGCAGGAAGATGTCTTTTGCGCCGGCATTGCTGTAGCCAGGGAAAGCGCCGTAGGTCACTCCTGCCACCCAGGTGTTCCCTCTCCTGTCCACTGCCACCGCCACAACTTCGTCTAAAGCAGGGGTGCCCAACTGCCGTGTCCAGAGCTCTCGGCCCCAGGCATTGTACTTGCGCAAGAAACCATCGCCACCCCCTGCCGAGCTTTGGCCCAAAAAGCTTCCCTCCGTTACCCCCGCCACCCAAATATTTCCCTTTCCATCAATTGCGATGGCGCGAGCCTCGTCAGAGGAAGGGGTGCCAAACTGACGCAGCCAAGGGCTGGGACTACAGCCAAAACCTAAACCGAAAAAAGCTAAGACACCCAGAACTGCTCTAGCCAGTGCCTGTCTCCTGCTCATAGGCCCTCTTTTGGGGGCACTGGGCAAAGCATAGCAAGGGCTCTCCCCGGCTATCGCGAGGGATAAGCCCCCGCCTCTTCTCCAGCAGCAGCACAGGATCCCTAGGCAACCTGAGGCATTGCTTCAGGGCTGGCCAGGCGCGGCGAAAACTGCAGCGCTGCCTGCACAAAGGCCTGAAACAGGCGAAAATGCTCAGCCTCTTCAAAGGTGAACTCGGGGTGCCACTGCACGGCAATAGCCCAGGGATGGGTTTCGTGCTCGATGGCCTCGATGAGCTCGTCGGGAGAACAGGCAGCCAAACGCCAGCCCGCCGGCACCCCCCAAACAGCCTGGTGGTGCCAAGAGACTACGGAGATTGCGTCGACGCCGACAATTTGCTGCAGGCGGGT
>NZ_JANSIR010000110.1:19025-24466 GCF_047462155.1 Synechococcus sp. OH2 | reverse complement strand
GCGAACGGGCTTGCGATCGGCGGGGTTGAAATGATCCAGCTCGTCGTACACGTCGGGCACATGGGGGATCAGCTTGCCGCCGCTGACCACGTTCAGCAACTGCATCCCTCGACAAATGCCCAAGACCGGGATCCCTTGCGCCAGCGCGGCTGCCGCCAAGGCCATCTCAAAGCGATCCCGCTCGGCGCTGACGTGACGCACCTGGGGATGTTGGGGATCCTCTCCGTAGGTGCTGGGGCAAAGGTCGCCGCCTCCTGTCAACACCAGCCCATCTACCGCAGCCAGCAGCGCTTGTGGCTCACTTTCGCCTGGGGGAAAAAGAACGGGGATCCCTCCGGCAGCGCGAAGGGCATCCACATAGCGGCCCGGCGCCACAAAATCTCCCTGGCCGTTGCGGCTGGGGGTAGTAACGCCGATGAGGGGCCGATTTACAAAAGAGGGTGTCCGGTTCATTCCTCTACATTACATTGACAACAAAGCTGAGAAAGTACCGCCCGCCACCATAAACCTTGACAACTCTGGCTGACTGGGGGCAACCGGTATACCCCCTGTCCTAACTTCCACCACGATAACCGTAAAAGTAGCCGGAAGCACACTAGGCAAATCCAGAGCCGCCCACAGTAAAACAGGGTAGGGTTCGAGGGATCCCGACGTGCGTTTTGATACTTATGACCCAGGTGAAGGTTTTTACGATGAGCTGTTTGTGGGGCGCGGTCGGCCTCGCCCTGAGGCGATCCCGCTGATTGAGCGCCTGCATTCGCTGGGAGAAGGAGAGCTGCAGCAGCGGCAAGCGGCGGCCCAGGCAGCCCTCTTTCAGATGGGGGTAACCTTCAACGTCTATGGCGACAGCCAGGGCACGGAGCGGATTTTCCCCTTCGACATCATTCCCCGCATCGTCTCAGCTTCTGAGTGGCAGCGGCTGGAGCAGGGTCTGAAGCAGCGCATCCATGCCCTGAACCTGTTTATCGACGACGTCTATCACGACCAGAAGATCCTCAAGGATGGGGTGATCCCTGCTGAGCTGGTCGAGACGGCCAAAGGATTCCTGCGGCCTTGTATTGGGCTCAACCCGCCGGGGAGAATTTGGTGCCACGTCACCGGCACCGACCTGGTGCGGGATCGGGACGGGACTTGGTACGTGCTGGAAGACAACCTGCGCTGCCCCTCGGGCATTTCCTATGTGCTGGAAAACCGGCGGGTGATGAAAAGCACCTTTCCCTCGCTGTTTAACACGATGGGGATCCGCCCGGTGGACGACTACCCCAGCCACTTGTTGGATACCCTCCTCAATCTGACGCCGCCGCACCTGGCCAACCCGACAGTGGTGGTGCTCACCCCCGGCATCTACAACTCCGCCTACTTCGAGCATTCTTTTCTGGCCCAGCAGATGGGGGTGGAGCTGGTGGAAGGACGGGATTTGGTGGTGGCCGATGGCTATTTGCAGATGCGCACCACCAAGGGCCTGCAACGGGTGGATGTAATCTACCGCCGCATCGACGATGACTTCATCGATCCGCTGGTCTTTCGCCCCGATTCCCTCTTGGGGGTACCCGGCCTGTTTGAGGTCTATCGCTCGGGTCGGCTGGCAATTGCCAATGCCTTGGGGACAGGAGTGGCAGACGATAAGGTCATCTACGCCTATGTGCCCCAGATGATCCGCTACTACCTGGGAGAAGAAGCGATTTTGCCCAATGTGCCCACCTACTTGTGTTGGGATCCCAAGGATCAAGCTTATGTGCTGGAGAACCTGGACAAGTTGGTGGTGAAGGCGGCCAATGAGTCGGGCGGTTACGGCATGCTGATGGGACCGCGGGCCACACCGGAGGAGCGGGCCGCTTTTGCCGAGAAAATCCGCGCCCAGCCCCGCAACTACATCGCCCAGCCCGTCGTGTGTCTTTCCCGCGTGCCCACCCTCGTGGATTGGGGAGAGGGGCTGAGGCTGGAGCCCTGCCATGTGGATCTGCGGCCCTACATTCTCTACGGCAAAGAGATCTACGTTCATCCCGGCGGCCTAACCCGCGTAGCCCTCAAAAAGGGATCCCTAGTGGTCAACTCCTCCCAAGGGGGCGGCAGCAAAGATACCTGGGTGCTCTGCGGGGATCCCCGCTGCTGAGGGGTAGGCTTAGGCCGGAGCAGCAGGGCCCGGCCATCTGGCGAAACGACGGGCGTGTTGCAGCGCCAAATCCACATAGTGCTCGGCGTGGCGGCGCAACTGCTCCACCTCTTGGTCTGTCAGGGTGCGGATGACCTTGGCCGGGATCCCGACTGCCAAAGAGCGGGGCGGCAGCGAGCGGGTGACCACCGCTCCAGCCCCGACCATGCTGCCCGCCCCGATGGTGACTCTGTTGAGGATGACGGCCCCAATCCCCACCAGGGATCCCGCCTCGATGTGGGCGCTGTGGATGACGGCCCGATGGCCGACGGTGACCTCCTCGCCGATGCAGGTCGGCTGCTCCGGATCCCCGTGCAGGATCGCCCCGTCTTGAATGTTGCTGCGGCGGCCAATCACAATCGGTGACAGATCCCCTCGCAAAATGGCCCCGTACCAGATGCTCACCCCTTCCGAGAGCTGCACATCACCAATCAGCGTGGCATTGGCGGCCACAAAGGCTGCCTGGTCGATCCCTCGCGGCTGCTGCTCCAACCCCACTCTCCAACCAGCAACAACTTCCATCAATCCTACCGCCAGTAACGGTGCGGCAATTCCCGGCTTCCCCAGTGCTCTGCACCGCCTTTGCCCCGGCAGCTGACCAGATGCAAGCATACAACAGCCGTGAAAGAGATTAACCCCCCTCTCCCTTTGGGAGAGGGGCCGGGGGTGAGGGCTATCCCTTTGGGAGAGGGGCTGGGGGTGAGGGGTTTCGGCTAAGCTTGGCGCTGCAGGAGCAGAGGGGGGTCAGCCGTCTGCAAAGGGCGAATGGCAAAGAAACTTTCGTAGATGCAATCGCCAACGTAATTCATTTGCAATTGCAACTTGTCGAGAAATTCGTGTAAGCCCTGCTCCATAATATCGTCAATGGTGAGATAATCCAGCTCAGAGCGCAGCCGTCCCAAAGTCCGCTCACTGGGATCCCGCCAAGTATCAGCAGGGGTTCCAGTAATCTGGTGTAGGGAGCGATCGGCGTGAATGAGACAAAACTGAATGGAGCGGGGAAATTGCCGATCCAAAATCAGGAAAGAGGCCACCTCTCTAGGGTTAATGCGGTGTTGGCGGCTGTATTTTCGATACATTTCATAAGCGCTGGCCGACTTTAGGAGAGCAATCCACTGCAATTCATCCAGGGGCGTGCCCACATCCTGTACAGAAGGCAGCAAAATAAAATACTTAACATCCAGAATGCGAGCCGTTTTGTCGGCCCGTTCCAAAAGGCGGCCGATTTGTCCAAAGTGCCACCCCTCCCCGTGGGTCATGGTGGCATCCATCACCCCAGCAAAGAGATGGCTGGCCAGCTTGACTTCCGTGAAGAAATCGTGGAGCTGGCTCAGATGCGGCCACTGTTGAGCAGCTTCCTTCACCATTAAGTAGAAGCGATTCACCCGCTCCCACATTTCCGAAGAAATGATCTCCCGCACAGAGCGGGCATTTTCCCGTGCCAGCCGCAAGCAGGAAAAAATCGAGTTGGGATAATCCCTATCAAAAGCCAGAAACTGGATCACCGTTTCCTGGGTCGCCTGGCCGTAGCGCTGGTAAAACAGCTCCTGATCCCCAGTGGTGAAGATGATGGGATCCCATTGCTGAGCTGTGCCACTAGGTGAGTCGAGGATGAGGTTTAGGTTGACATCGATAAAACGGGCAATGTTCTCGGCCCGCTCCACGTAGCGGTTGAGCCAGTAGATGGAATCGGCCACGCGACTCAACATGGTGTTGCCTCCTCTGTTGTCCTCAACCCCAACAGACGGAGCAGCCGCCGCAGCTCCACCAGCAGCACTCCTGCCACGCCGGTCAGGATCCAGCCCAGCCAGTCCGCCGCCGTGCCCAAGTAGCGCACCTCCACGCGGTGCTCCCCCGGCGGGATCCGCACTTGCAGCAGCCCTGGCTCGTTGTATTCAGCAGCTCTGAACCGTCCATCAATTTGTACCCGCCAGGCGGGGTAGTAAAACGTGCGCAAGACTACAGCTTGCTCCTGACCGGCGGGGTTAAGCGCCCGAAAGCGACGGTAGCCGTAGCGCCACTCTTCCGCCTGGAGCCGCGCCGCCGGATCCTCTACCTCGCCTTGCCACTGCAGCAGCGGATCCACCTGTGGGGGCGGCATGGGCAGCGTCGCCTGGCGGGGCCGGTATTCCAGCGCATCCACCAGCGCCAGCCCATCGGGAAAGCGCCAGTGCATGTGCAAGAAAGCAATGCCCGGCCGCTCTTGGGGCTCGTTGGGGAACTGCTTGGCTGCAGCGAGTTCTTGAAAAGTTTGGACAAGCGGCGGATCAAAGCCGGCTTTGGACACCAGTTGCAAGCCCTGCCAGGTTTGGACTGCCATGGCCAGGCCAAGCCCCACCAGCAAAGGGAGCCGCCAGCGCTTGTGCCCCCATCCCCACCCAGCTAGAGATCCCACTAGCCAAGGCACGGTTACCGCCGTCACCGCCATCCAGCGCCAGGAGAACTGAATCCGCCGCAGGGGCAAAACCCACTCGTAGAGCCAAGCCAGCAGATCCGTCATCATCAGCAGCGCCACCAGGCTGGCTCCCAGGCTGTAGAGCAGGGTGGCTCTGGCAAGAGATTCGGCAGCGCCACTTTCCTGGCAGGAGAAACTCCTCCCCGACCGGCGGGCCAGCCATTCTAGAAAAACCAGGATCCCAACCCCTCCCAGAACCGCCGCCATCCAAACCCAGTACCCCACCAGGTTGCTCTCAAACCAGTGCTCTGTCCAGCGCGGCTGCAGCTGCATGAGCCCGCTCACCATCAGACGATGGTGGGGCGTATACTCGTCGGCAAAGTTGACAAAATCCACCTGGACATGCCGCTGATCCCAAAAGGCCGGCAGCAGATAAAACGCCGTCCACCCCAGCCCCAGCCCAAACCCCAGGTAGCAGCGCCCCACCCTGGGCCAGAAGGGATCCCTTCCCCCCACCACCCAAGGCAGAGGCAGCCAAATCAGGGTCAACACCAGCAAGGTGGGCAGGTGGGACAGCGCCAGCAGGCCATAGCTCAGGGCCAAAGCCGCAACCGGCCAGATGGACTGGAGCCGGCAGATCGTCTGCAGCGAGGCCCAGAAAATCCAGGGGGAGACGGCAATGGCCCACACTTCCCCTATAGCTCCCCGTTGGTAGATATCCACCAGCCAGTAGGGGCCGGCCATGCTCAGCAGGGCCAAGACCAACGCCAAAGCCCAAGGAAGCCCCTGCCGCAGCAGAAGGTACAGCCCCAGCCCCAAGACCGCCATCGCTAGGCCCATGCTGGCCACCAAAGAGCCGAGCATGTCCAGCCCCAGGGCTCGAAAGGGCAAAGT
>NZ_JANSIR010000110.1:14898-18911 GCF_047462155.1 Synechococcus sp. OH2 | reverse complement strand
TAGAAGGCAAAGGTGGGGTTGCCATAGCCAAAGTTGGAATACTCCAGCCAGCGGGGGTAAAACTGCCCGCCGAAAAACTGGCGCTGATACTGGAAGGCCCAATTGAGATTGAAGTGGGTGGAATGGGTGATGGGGTAGCCCCGCTGCAGCATTGGCCAGAGCAGTGCCAGCACCCCGGCCAGCAGCGCGATCCCGATAAGCCCTCCCGGTTGGTGCAACCTCTTCAACATCTCACTGGGACGGGCTATTCTGATCGAACCCAGAAGGCCCGGAACTTCCCCCATACTTGCACAACAGGCGGATATTCTCGATCACCATCGCCTTTTCCAAGGCCTTGGCCATGTCGTACAGGGTGAGGGCAGCCACTGCAACCGCCGTCAAAGCCTCCATCTCTACTCCGGTGGTGATGCTGGTCAAGGGGAAAGGATGACACAGCGGGATCAGATCGGCGGTGCACTTGGCGGCCATGATCCCGGCTAGCCGAGCCGCTTCCACCACATTCCCTTTGGGCCCTTGATCGGCCAAAATGGCCTCTAAAGTCCTTTCTGGCCTACGTACCTGCCCTTGGGCAGTGGCCAAACGGGCAGCCAGGGGCTGATGTCCCACTTCCACCCTCTGTACCCGACCGGAAGCGTCCAGGTGGGTGAGGGTTGGGCCAACATCAGAGGTCAAATCCGACGGCACCCCAGCCTCCTGCAATCCTTGAAAGCTGCAACAGCCGGCTCAGGCTCCAGTGAAGTCGTCAAATCAGCAACCAAGCCCTCAACTTGAGAACTGTTAGTAGCGAATCCAAGCATAGGCGGCATCGGAGAGCACCGGCACCTCGGCATAGTAACCGCGCACGTTCTGCACCCAAGCATAAAGGGTGACAGCGATTACCCCAAGCAGGGCAGTGGTGGCCAAAATGCTAACAAGCGCTGCCAAACCAAGGCTGCCAAAGAGCATAGCGAACACCTGCATCAACACTTGCACCAAAAACAGGGCAATGTTGAGCAGCAGCGCCTGCATCGTGTTGAAGCGAACAAAATGGGCGACGCGGCCGTTGCGGATTACGAAAAAGAGTAGGGCAAAAAACAGCCCCATGCCCAGCCAGCCCGTGGCCAGAGGCAGCAAACGCAGCAGCGGACTAAAAATGGGGATCAAACCTGGCAGAGATTGAAACAAACCAGAGGGCACAAAGCCGAAGGGCAGAGCCGATACCAACGGCAAAAGGTAGGGAAGGGATCCCCACAGCCGATCGATGGGAGTGATGTTGCCGCGCCAGGTCATAATCCGTCGATCCCCTTAGTGCAGTGGTTCTGGAGTCTGCTTGTTGGTGCGCTTTCAGAATTTATTAAACGGCACCTAAGCATTGCGCTTATTGTAGTCGATGAAGTTGGCTGGCTCAACGCGCTTAGCCGCAAGCCCGCCTCTGCTTCCCAGTGAGAGGGAAACTGTTTAGGATGAGCATCTTGCAGGATCGGGGTTGATATAATCGACAGCAATTCCCACCCACAGTGATTTTTGGCCTCTGCCATGAAGATCTTGCCATCTCTCTCTGCTCGCCTCTTGGGAGCTTTTCTCTGGCAAGCTTGGTCTGCACTTGTCGGCTTTTTCAACGACCGCCTGCTGCCGGAGCGCTTCCACGTTCGTCCTGAGACTTTGCCGGAGGGGCTGGCCCAGCTTTGGGCCCGTTACCTGTGCTACCGGCAAGCTTCTCGTCCAGGGGCAATCCAGTTTCGCGGCTTGACGGTCGATCCCGGCCACCCTCTCCGCGCCCTTCACAGGGGAGTTCAGCCGGTTCGCTACCGCGGCTGCTGGGTGGAAACAGCAGCGGGCGAGCCCTTCCCCGAACTGGGCACCGAACGAGTCTTTGTGCCCCCCTACTGGAGGCCGCTCAATACGCTGCGTCTGAAGTTGAACTTGGCCGATCTCGATCGTTATCCCGTCAAGCTGGCGCTGCAGCGGGTCTACCGCGGTCGAGAGTTCTAAATCCTCTGGAAGGAGGGTGTGCTGCCGGCAGGGATCCCCTTTTTGGCTGTTGGGTTGGACTAATGAGAAGGGCTGCAAAAAACTTAAGGCCACTTTCCGGAGGTGGGATAAGACCGCCTACAGTGGATAGAGAAGGATATTGAGCTTTGTTATGTCCAAAAGCGGCGTGCTCCTGCTGAACTTGGGGGGACCAGAGACCCAGGCTGATGTGCAGCCCTTTCTCTACAACCTCTTTGCCGATCCGGAGCTAATCCGTCTACCCTTTCCGTTTTTGCAGGGGGCGTTTGCCTGGGCTATCTCCACGCTGCGAGCTCCCAAATCCCGGCGCAACTACGCGGCTATTGGGGGCGGATCCCCCCTGCGGCGCATCACCGCTGAACAGGCGCAAAAGCTGCAGGCCCAACTGGTGGCGGAGGGCTACGATGTGCCGGTGTATGTGGCCATGCGCTACTGGCACCCGCTGATCGAGTCCGTGGTGCAGCAGATCAAGTCGGACGGGATCACCCGCCTGGTGGTGCTGCCCCTGTACCCGCAGTATTCCATCAGCACGACCGGCTCCAGCTTCAAACTCCTGGATCACCTCTGGGCCGAGGATCCGGAGCTGGCTCGCATCGAGCGCCGCCAGATCTGCTCTTGGTACGATCAGCCCCAGTATGTCCAGGCCATGGCTAGGGCCATCCGGCAGCAGTTGGATGCGTTTGCAGATCCAGCAAGCGTTCACGTGCTCTTTAGCGCCCACGGCATTCCCGAAAGCTATGTTACCCAGGCCGGGGATCCCTACCAGCAGGAGATGGAGGCCTGTGTCCGGCTCATCTGGCGGGAAGTTGGGCGCCCCAATCGCTACACCCTCTCCTATCAAAGTCGGGTGGGCTCCGTGCGCTGGCTGCAGCCCTACACCGAGACAGTGATCCCGGAACTGGGCGCTCAGGGAGTAAAGCAACTGCTGGTGGTGCCGATTAGCTTTGTGTCGGAGCACATCGAAACTTTGCAGGAGATCGACATCGAGTATCGGGAGCTGGCCCACCAGACTGGGATCCGCGAGTTTCGCCGCGTGCCAGCGCTAAATGCCGATCCCCTGTTTATTGCCGGCCTGGTGGCGCTGGTGCGGCCCCATCTGCTCACTTCAGCGCCTGCGTTTGCGCCGGCGGCGGTGGGCGGCTCACTGCTGGAGCGTTAGGCAAAAGGGATCCGGCGAGGCCGCGAGCAGGTCTGGGCAAGCAAGGGCCAAATCCCCCAAAGCCATTGTGGGCAGCCTGGGGATCCTAGCCCTTCAAATCCATCTAGGAAGTCTCCCCGCTATACCCAATCGATGAGCAAAGCCCTGCTGACCGAGTGGCTGCTGACCTATTTCTACCAACGGCTGCCCTTTCCCAAAGATTGGCTGCCCCAGGGGAGTTACTGGGTGGGGGGATCCCTGCGGGATGCCTACCTAGCTTGGCTGGGGGGCCAGGCTGGAGACCCCAAGGCGGCGCTGGATCTGGACTTAATGTGTCCAGCCGATCCTGTGGGGTGGGCAGCGGGGGTGGCGCGGCGGCTGAAGGCCGGCTTTGTGGTGCTGGATGCGGAGCGACAGATTGCCCGCATCGTGCTGGGCCAAGGAGGGGCTTCCACCCCCACGGCGGCGACGGTGGACGTAGCCCTGCAGGTGGGCCCCACGCCAGAGGCGGATCTGCGCCAGCGGGACTTCACCTGCAACGCCCTCGCCCTGGCGCTGCAAGAGGGGCAACTGTTGGATCCTACGGGCGGTCGGGCAGACATTGAGCAAGGGTGCCTGCGTATGGTTCACCCCGACAACCTCAGCGCCGATCCAGTGCGGCTGTTGCGGGCCTATCGCCAGGCAGCCCAACTGGGGTTTGCGCTGGATCCGGCCACGGCAGAGGCGATTCGCCAGCGGGCCCCCCTTGTGGCCAATGTGGCGGCAGAACGGGTGCGGGCCGAGGTGGTGACCTTGTTGGAGACGGGGATCCCGGGCCTGGCCCACCTGCAAGCGGCAGTGGCGGCAGGGTTGCTGGTGGCTTGGCTGCCCCGCCTAACGCCCCAGA
>NZ_JANSIR010000110.1:12988-14793 GCF_047462155.1 Synechococcus sp. OH2 | reverse complement strand
GCGGCTTTGCCCAGGCTCAGGCAGTGTGGCAATGGGCTGAGATCTGGCAGCTCCAGTACCCCCGCACGCTGGCGGAGCTGGCCCAGCCTTTGGCGGATCGGCGCAGCGCCCTCTTGGCAACGGTGGTGGCAGCCCTACTGTGGGATCCGGCGGGCACCCCCGCCGAGACGGTGGAAGCTGAGCTGGAACGGCTGCGCTTCAGCCGGGCAGAGATGCGGGCCATTCAAAAGCTGCACCAGCTTCTGCCCCAGTTCCAGCCGCTCCTAACCCACTCCCCCTCACCCAGCCAACAGTGGCGGCTCTATCACCAGGCGGGATCCCTCTTCGGCGGCCTGGCCCTGCTGGCGGCAGCGACCGGCAGCAGCCCCCAAAAGATAGAGTCCTGGCTGCAGCGCTACGAAGATCCCCAGGATCCCCTAGCCCATTTGGTGCCCTTGCTGGATGGCCGCGACCTGCTGCACAGCTTGGGTGCTAAACCCGGACCTTGGGTGGGCCAGTTATTGCAAGATCTCCAGGAAGCCCAGGCTTCGGGTCAGATCCAAACCCGCGCCGAAGCCCTTTCCTTTCCCCGCCGCTGGCGCGAGAGAAGCTCCCAAACCTAGCCGAAGCGATAGCCGAAGCCGCGCACCGTCACCAAATACTCTGGGTTGCTGGGATCCACCTCCAGCTTTTCCCGCAGCCAGCGGATGTGGACATCCACGGTCTTGCTGTCGCCCATGAAGTCGGATCCCCAAACCCGCTCCAGAAGCTGTTCCCGCGTCCAAACGCGGCGGGGATTGGACATGAACAGCTCCAACAGGCGAAACTCCTTAGGCGAGAGACTCACCTCCACCCCCCGCACCAACACCCGGCACTCCTGGGTAAACATGCAAATATCCCCGTAGCGGAGCACCATGGCCTCGCTGGCGTAGGCCTGCTGCCGACGGCGCAACACGGAGCGACAGCGGGCAATCAGCTCCCGCATCCCAAAAGGCTTAGTTAGGTAGTCGTCGGCCCCCAGCTCCAGGCCCATCACCCGGTCGGTCTCGCTGCTTTTGGCTGTCAGCATCAAAATGGGGAGGGTGTTCCCCTCCCTACGCAACAGACGGCATAGATCCAAGCCATTCAAACTGGGCAGCATTAGATCGAGGATCATCAAGTCCAGCCGCTCGGCTGTATGCACCAGCTCTAGCGCTTCTCGACCGTCCACTGCTTGCAAAACTCGGTATCCTTGTTCTTCAAGGGCAAGGGCAACGGTTTCTCGAATTGCGTCCTCATCATCCACCACTAGCAGAGTCTCCAGCAGGGGAGAAGCTTCCTTGACTTGAACTTGGGGAAGTTGACTGGTCATGGAAAGGGTTGCTTGCATGGCAGACTCCGTCTCGTTTGCGCGAACGGCCTCACAGAGGAAAAGGAGCAAAGTTCATCATCCTCAACAGCAGCCCCCCGCTAGGATATCAAACTTCTCAGGCTGGCCAATAGGGGGAAAAGAGGAGCCAAATGCTGGCCAAAAAGGAAAGACGGCGAGGGAGGCGACAAGGGTTCCAGGGTAGGGCAGTTCAGGATGATTTAAGATCGGTGCGGAGCCCCATTCCCCTTGGCAACTGGCCCTCTTTTGATCTGGCTATGTCTGCCCCTCCTTCTGCCCTCTGGGCCACTGGCGGAGCGATTTTACGGCTGTTGCGCTGGCACAAGCCGGCAGGGCGGTTGATTTTGATGATCCCGGCTTTGTGGGGGGCTTTTCTGGCCGGACGGGGAACGCCGCCTTGGCCGCTGGTTGGGATCCTGGTTTTGGGCAGCTTAGCCACCAGCGGGGCAGGCTGTGT
>NZ_JANSIR010000110.1:0-12785 GCF_047462155.1 Synechococcus sp. OH2 | reverse complement strand
GGCGCTGCTGACCTTGGCCTGTGCGGCGGGGCTGGCGCTTTTTCTCAACCCGGTCAGCTTTGCCCTCTGCGTGGCGGCGGTGCCGGTGATCCTGCTCTATCCGGGGGCCAAGCGGGTGTTCCCGGTGCCCCAACTGGTGCTAGCCCTGGCTTGGGGATTTGCCGTGCTCATCAGTTGGACGGCGGTGAGCGGCCAGGATCCCCAGAAGCCCCTGTGGGAGGAGGGGCTGGGCTGGCTGTGGCTGGCCACGGTGTTGTGGACGTTAGGGTTTGATACGGTCTATGCCCTATCGGATCGGGAGGACGACGAGCGGGCCGGGATCCACTCCAGCGCCCGCTTTTTTGGGCGACAGACGCCGACGGCGGTGGGGCTATTTTTCTTGGGCGCCGCCCTTGCCCTCTTAGGGGTGGGGATCAGCCTGCAGTTGCACGCGGTCTATTTCCTCAGCTTGGCAGTTGCCGCCGCCCTCTGGGGCCGGCAAACCTGGCAGCTCCACCAGGTCAATCCCCCTCCCACTCTCTACATGGCCATCTTCGGCCAAAACGTCCTCCAGGGCTTCATTCTCTTGGCAGGGATGATCGCTGGATCCCTGCTGGCCTGAGGAACCCTGGCTGGAGCTAGTTGGGATAGATGCGCAGGCGGCGGTTGGGCTCTTCGCCAAAGCTCTGGGCCCGCAGGTGATAGTGCTCCACCAACTGGTGCTGCAGCTTGCGGATTAGAGGGGAGCGGGGCAGCAATTCCACCGGCTGGGACTTGGGAATGACGATCTGCTCCACCGCCAGGCGGGCCTCCTCCAAGGCTTCCGTTTCGTCGCCCGAGCTGGCCCGAATGAACAGCTCCAGGTCAGAATCAGAGCCGTCCTCGCTTTCGATGTTGAGGATGTGACGCAGGGCGCGGGCAAGGGCGATCAGAGTATTGGCCTTGACGGTGTGAATCGGGATCTGGCGGGCGTGGGCCAGTTGCTGGATCTTGGAGCGGCTGCGCACCTGGGATCGCAAAGCCAAAACAATATCGGCCTCATCCAGGTCTTTGGTGACATCCGCCGACAGCTTCAAAGTTTGGATCACCTGCTCCAGGTGGAAGCGACTAACCCCGTAGGGATAGATCCTCAGCAGCCCCTCCAGGCCCCGTTGCCGTTCTGCCAGGGCCGCTGCCGCAGGTTCCTCCCAGTCGGCATCCTCTTCCTCCTCAGACCTGGACTCTGCCTTGGGGCTGGCCATAACTTGCGGCTCAGGACGGGATCCCGCTGCTGCTGGCGGGACGGCCCCTTTGGCCGAGGGCGAGCCAGATTCACCAGGCTGGCGCAAACGAGTCTCGCTGGGTTCTAAGGGCAAAGCTTCCATCCGCCCAGAACGGTGCCATCCCCCTCGCTCCCGCGTCGGGGACGGGGTGCTGCCGGCAGGGGGGGGCCACTGGGGGCCAGACAGGGTGGGGCGCTCGATCACCACTTGGCCACGTTCGTCCAGGCTGCGCAGTTGCACCAGTGGCTCGCGGTTGCGCAGGAGGCGATCCACAGTGGCCGCCACATCTTCGTGGATGACCCAGCGATCCCGCTCCAGCATCTCCACCGCAATCTCAAACGTGGGGGGGGCTTTGCGCTCCAGGACACTCTTCTGGCAGCCCCGCCGCCGCGCCTCTTCGTCTCCCAGCGTGACGGATTGGATCCCGCCTATGAGATCCGAAAGGGTGGGGTTTTTGATTAGGTTGTCGATGCGGTTGCCGTGGGCAGTGGCCACCAGTTGCACCCCCCGTTCGGCAATGGTGCGGGAGGCCAGAGCCTCCAACTCGGTGCCAATCTCGTCGATCACCACCACTTCCGGCATGTGGTTTTCCACCGCCTCGATCATCACCTTGTGCTGCAGCTCCGGGCTGGCCACCTGCATGCGCCTGGCCCGGCCAATCCCTGGATGGGGCACGTCGCCATCACCGGCAATTTCGTTGGAGGTGTCGATGATGATGACCCGTTTGTGCAGCTCGTCCGCCAGCACGCGGGCAATTTCCCGTAGGGCGGTGGTTTTGCCCACCCCTGGGCGGCCCAGCAACAGCATCGAGCGGCCCTGCTCTACCAAATCGCGGATCATGCTGATGACGCCGATAACGCAACGCCCTACCCGACAGGTGAGGCCGATGATCGTGCCCTGGCGGTTGCGAATGGCGCTGATCCGGTGCAGAGTTGAGGCAATGCCAGCCCGGTTGTCGCCGCTAAACTCTCCCACTTGGCTGATGACCAGATCCAGGTCGGCGCGGGTGACTACCTCCTCCGAGAGGTAATCGGCAAAGCCGGGGAAGCGGGCTTCCGGGCGGCGGCCCAAATCCAGCACCACCTCCACCAACTGATCCAACTGGGGATGCTGCTCCAGGCGCTGGCGAATGGGGGCGGGCAGAACATCCAGAAGCTTGTTCAAATCGTCGTTGTAGTGGACTTGGCCAGGAAAAGGGGTACGATTGCTTAGGCGGTGCGGAGCACTTTCCAGATTCGCCGACGGGTTGAAGGGCTGTACTGAGAAACTCATGGTTAAGCAACGTTGTTAAACACCGGAAAAACAGGTTTGTCTGGGGGCCACCGCTCGTCGCTTCACTTGCTGCACCAACTGTTTGGCCAATGGGATCCCGCCTGCCAATCCAGATCCCCCCTCCAAATAGGCGGCCACCAACTGTCGCGCATAGCTGCCGAAGGCCACACCCGCCACCGGCCAACAGGGATCCAACAGCGACACCGTTTGCCCATTGGTTCCTCCTGCTAGTTGCACATAGCCAGGCAGGCCCATATCCAACACCTTGCGGGCCAACTTTAGGGTGGCCTTGCTGGTGCCAGCTCCAATGTCTCCACTCATGGGCCGGCCATCCACCTGCCAGATCAACACCTCCGGCAGGGGATCCATCAAGGCCAGCAGATCCCGTAAATAAGCCTCCAAACCGGGGCCATCGTTAAAGCTAATCGAGACGGCCCGCAGCCGCCGCAGCCAGGGCTTTAGGGATCCCCACAATTGCGCGAATTGACTTTGCCGACCAATACGGGTGTGGATTTCCACCGCCTCAACCCCCAGCTCTAGCAAGGACGGCAGGATCTCCGCCGCCGCAACCTGATAGCCCTGGGTGGCAATGCGCTGGTGGGGACACACTGGCTCACAGCGGCCACAGCCGTAACAGAGCTCTGCCCGGATGTGGACTTGGGTGGAAGCGCCTGCCCGGATCAAGGCGTGGGGCGGACAAACAGCTAGGCAGGGCTGCGGACAGTCGGCAGGACAGACGGGATCCACCAGCACCGCCTTACGAAAATGCACATCTTCGCCGTCGTTGACGCTGACCATCAACCAGGGGGATCCCACCTGGGGATCCTCCGCCTGGGCCCGCCGGATCCCTTGTTGGGCAGCTTGCACAATGGCCGGATCGGCGGCAACGTCAATGCAATCGGCACCGGCCAGCGTGTAGAGAAAAGAGAGCTCTCGAATCGACGGCAAGTGGTGGAAACTTGCGCCACAGATTAGCTTAAACCAAGTACCCTGTTGCAGCGAGACGTTCGGCAAGGTCACAGACACGGAAAGCCACCGGCAGGATGGGAGTCTGGGCTGCAGGCCGCCTACTTGAGATGGTAGCAAAGAATTTTCGAGGCATCTGGGCAGATCCTCAGGCACTCTGCAGAGGTTGCCAGCGAATTGACCGCTCTCGACCCAGCTCCACCACAAATTTCACGCCCTTATCTTCTTGGCTCAGCTTCACCAGGTAGGAGAGCTCTTGCCGGCTGAGCACATGCCCCTCATAAAACCAAAACACCAATCCCTTAGCCTTTGGGGGCAAGGTGGCACGGTACTGCTCGATCAACGAGGGGTAGAAATAGGTACGCCGCTGCGATTTGCCCAGCGTGGCAGGCCGCACCCCATGGCTGGACGTCAGATAACTGACCAAATCCCCAATCCCCTTGCTGGACAGGGTGACTACCTCGTAGCCGGCCCCGCGCAGCCGCCGCAGGTAATGCCCTTCGGATCCCCCTTCCGGGGTGACAAACATGGCCAAAGCCCCGCATTGCTCGAGCTGTTGCACAAACTTGGCACCTGAGCCCACCAGCAACATAAAGCACTCCGTCTTCCTCAGAGTTGAGAGTCTAGGATCTCGAGGCCAGCCTTGCCCGTGCCCATTGTAGCGGGAGTAGGCCCCCAGGCGAGGATAGAAGTTACCGATGGAACTCATAGAAGCACCCCGGCCTCCCCCTACCTGCCGGAGGAGGGGAGGAAGACATAAAGAGGCGTTAGAATTGAGAACAACAGGAGAGCAACAGACAATGGCTCAACCAACCTATCCCGTAACCAAGAGCGACGCCGAGTGGCGTGAGCTGCTTACTGAAGAACAGTACTACGTGCTGCGCCAAGAGGGAACCGAGCCCCCCTTCCGCAACGCCTACTACGACAATAAGGCCCCAGGGATCTATGTCTGCGCGGGCTGTGGGCAGGAGCTCTTTTCCTCGGCAGCCAAATACGACAGTGGCACTGGCTGGCCCAGTTTCTGGGAGCCGGTTGCTCCGCAGGTGATCGGTACCAAGACGGATTGGAAATTGTTCGTGCCTCGCACAGAGGTTCACTGCTCCAACTGTGGGGGACACTTGGGACACGTGTTTCGGGACGGTCCCCCACCAACGGGTTTGCGCTACTGCATCAACTCTGCTGCTCTCAAGTTCATTCCCACCACTACCTGAGCCTTTTCTCAGGCAACGCTAGAATTGGGCAGACTGCCTGGGTGAACTGATGTCGGACTACACCTTTTTGGATGCTGCCTCGATCTTGCTGCGGGAGGGTCTGGAGGCACTCTTGGTGCTGGTGGCTTTGCTGGCCCTTCTGCGCAAAAGTGGGCAGTCAGCCCAACAGCGCTGGGTTTGGCTGGGAGGATCCATGGGTCTGCTGGCAGCGGTGATGCTTGCCTTGCTGGTGAAGTTGTTTTTCCAGCAGTTGCTGACCCACACCCGCCAAGAGGTGCTGGAAGGGATCACGGGGCTGGTGGCGGCAGGTTTGCTGTTTTCGGTCAGCCTCTGGCTGCACCAGCGGGCTGCCATTGCCTCCTGGCAAACCTTTGTGCAAGAACAAGCCCAGGCAGCGCTCGCCACCGGCCAGGTCTTTTCCCTCGCTTTCCTGGCCTTTACAGCGGTGTTTCGCGAAGGGGCGGAAACGGTGTTGTTTTATGTGGGATTGGCCCCTTCCCTGGCGGCAGAAGATCTCTGGCTGGGGATCGGTCTGGGATCCCTGCTGCTGGTGGGAATGGCGATTTTGCTGCTGCAGGTGGGGCTGAAGCTGCCCTTGGGGGCTTTTTTCCGGGGTTTAAGCCTGCTGATTTTTTACTTGGGCTTTAAGTTCCTGGGCAGCGGCCTCCACGCTTTGCAAGTGGCGGGCTGGCTTCCGATGACCCCCTTATCCGGGATCCCGAAGCTGCGCTGGTTGGGTCTGTATCCCACTTGGCAGACGCTGATCCCGCAACTGGTGCTGCTGGGAACGGCCTTTGTCTTGTGGATGAGGCAATGGCTGCGAGCTGATTCTGCTCAAAACCTTTCTCCGTGAGAAACTTCTGCAAAGCTGGATGCGACAGAGACCTACAGCCCGCTGGCGCGAGCGGGGGTGTGTCAGCCAATAGCCGTGCAGCCAGACAGAACGGCGGCGGTCGAATAGTGAGGCCTACGGCCCGCTAGCGCGAGGGGCGTTCTACCTGTTGAGGCAGTTTGTGCAGTACAAGGCAATGAGGGCAGAGGTCAAGGTTGTGGTGGTGCCGCCTGCCTATCGCTCACAGACCTGCCACCAGTGTTTGTGGCTTGGCCAACGGGAAGGAAAGGGTTTTTGCTTGTGTCAACCCGGCCTGTGGCTGGGAAAGGGATGCAGATTTTACCACTCGCGTTATTGCTAAGCCCCCGACTAAAGTCGGGGGAAGTTTACTCTGCGGGGTTACCTGAAATCAGGTGTCGTAAACCCGGCACTCAACGGCGTCTGGGTTTTCGGCGCAGTGCTGCTCAAGGCTGCTGGGAGTTTTGGGCTGGTGGCTGCGGGCTGCCAGCACTTCTTCAACAACATCCCAAGCAGCACGGCAGTGGGGATCCCCTTCGCCGTACTCATCGCAGATCTTGCGGGCGTTTTCCAGCTCTTTGGCAATGACTTCAGCCAGTTCCATATGCTCAAGCTCCTTTCAACGAGATGGGGCCAGGGGCCCACAGGTATAATCTGCTGACGCCGATCCGCAGGGATCTAGCGCACTCACGGATTAACAGGCAGAAACCTGCCACTCCGCAGGGTAGATAAGTCCAGGATAATGACCTGCTGCCGACCTATCGAGCGCTGTGGATACATTACCATTCTAAGCAGCGACCGCAGGGGGTTGCAGCCACCCTTTTGCGATCTCTTCGGGATCAGTGAGACCTGAAGGCGCCGAACAGTTGTCCAAGCTGTTGCCACACCTGCTCTGGGGATCCCTGATAGCGCACCCGTCCTTCGGAGAGGAAAATTACTCCGTCCGCCCATTCTAGCTCGGCCAGCCGATGGGTGACCCAGAGGGCGGTGATCCCCTCTTGATCCACCAGGCGGCGGATGCAGCGCAGCAACTCCGCCTGGCTCTCGGGATCCAGCAAGGCCGTTGGCTCGTCCAACAGCAGAACTTCACAGTGCCGGGCCAGGGCCCCAGCCACCGCCACCCGTTGCTTCTGTCCACCGCTGAGGCCGTGGATGGGCCGGCGGATCAAGTGCCGCAAGCCCACCTGCTCCAAGGCCGTTTCTACCCGCTCGGCAATCTCTTCCAACGTGAGGGGCTCTGCCCCCAAGCCAAAGGCGACATCTGCCCCTACCGTCGGCATAAACAGTTGGTGATCCGGGTTTTGAAACACGTGGCCCAGCCGCCCGCGCACCTCCAAGTGGCCGGCTAGGGGCTGAGGATGGGTGAGGGATCCGGACAACAGTTGCAATAGGGTGGACTTGCCGCTGCCGTTAGGCCCCAGCAGCATCCACAACTGGCCTTTGGGAATGACAAAGCTGCACTCTCGCAGAACCGGGGGACGCTCCGGCCAGGCAAAGGTTAGGCCCTCCACCCGAATGGCCGGCGGGGACTCCCTCTTGCCACCGCGAAAGGACTCTGTCCCCCTCTCAGACATGAGGATCCTTTGCGAAGACCCGAAGAGCTGCTCTCAACCCTGCAACTGCGCCAAAAAGCCGGGACGCGTTCCTGGGGCACCAGCGCCACCCGACTTGGTGGTCATTTGCACGCCACACAGCTCGCCGGTGAGCAGGAACACCTTTTTGCCAGTGCGGTCACAGGTCAGCTCCAAGCTTTGAGGGGATCCGTTGCGAAGAGCTTCAACCACACTCTGATAGGCGCGGTTGGCCGCCTCCTCCTCTTTTTGGTGGACGACGATGGGGGCGGGATTCCCTTTTAAAAGCAATTCCAAGATATACATGGCTGACCGTTCGCGTAGTGGGCCGTGGACACCTGATCCCAGTATCGCAGGTCGGCGGAAGACCTGGAGGCCGGCAAACCCAGATTCCAGCGCTAGGGGCAGGGGCGGGCGGAGGCGGGATCCCCTGGATTGAGACCGGCAAACCAACTCGACAGGGCCGCCGGCAGGCAGAGGCCAGGGTTGCCCTCGATGTGGAGCCGTTCCAGCCGCGGCAGTTCTGCCAAAAAGCCGGGCAGCTCGCCTGTGAGCTGGTTACGGGCCAGGCGCAGATCCCGTAATTGCTTGAGTTGGGCTAGCTCTGGCGGCAGGGATCCGCTGAGGCGGTTGTCCGACAGGTACAGATTCTCCAGGTGGCGCAGGTGCCCCAGTTGGGGCGGAATGGGCCCAGAGAGTTGGTTGCGATCCAAAAACAGGCCCCTCAGGGAGCTCATCTGGCCCAGTTGGCTGGGAATGGCGCCGCTGAGCTGGTTGTTTTGCAAACTGAGGTTTTCTAGGCGGCTGAGCTGCCCCAGCTCGGCAGGAATAGGCCCGGAGAGCTGGTTGTGATCCAAAAACAACCCCCGCAGCTTGTGCAGTTGCCCTAGCTCCGGCGGAATGGGGCCGGAGAACTGATTGTAGTCCAGAAACAGGTTTTCCAACTCGCTCAGTTGCCCCAGCTCGGCGGGGATGGGGCCAGAAAGCTGGTTGTAACTGAGAGACAAAGCCCGCAGGCGGTGGAATTGGCCAATCTCCGGCGGCAGGGATCCGCTCAGCCCGCGGCGATCCAATACCAACTGAACCAGACATTGATCCGTATCGAACAGAGCAACCTCTTCCACTACCACCTGGGGACGGCCCAGCGCGGCCAGGATTTGCCGCAGCAAGCGCAGCTCCCGCTCCCTACAGGAGGGGGCAGACCAAACCAGTGTCCCCCAGCTCAGCCAAGCCCAAATTGCCAGCAAGGCCAAAATCCCTAAGTTCCGCCGAACTGGTCTTTTGACGGCTTCCATTGTCCCCTTCCGGCCAACGTCTTAAGGGAGCATAACTCCCGTCCAGATCCTTGCCAACTACTAGCTCGGGGAAGGGGCAACCGTTCCAGAGCAGGGCGCCAAGCAGGATCTAGGATTGGCTGCCTTGAGAGCGCTGGATCACCTCAGCTTCGCTTAGAGGGGTAGGGGCGTGGAAAGACAGGCACCAGGGAGTTTGGACTTTGCAGGGCGGGTGAAGCTCCTGCGAGGAGAGGTAGAATTGCCCCACCTTCAGGATCGCTACATCCTCGCCGCTTCCTCCCCTCTGGGCAATTTGCTCGCGCACCACCTCGATAGCCGCTGGCGACGTGACCCGGCCAAAGAACTGGGTGGAGCAGTTGGCAATAATGTTGTGGTCGATGCTTTTGGGAGCCTGGGTGGCAAAAATGAGGCCCAGGCCGTATTTGCGCGCTTGGGCGACTAGGCGCAGCAGGCTCTGCTTGCAGGGGGTAGTCCCCTGGGAGGGCACAAAGTCTTTGGCCTCGTCGATGGCCAACAGCCCACGCACTGGCGCTTCCGGCGGAGCGGGGTTTTTCTTGATCCAGGCAAACAGCGCCATGGCCAGTTGGTTTACAAATTGCTGCTGTTCGCCCAGGGTAGGAAGACCCACCAGGTTGATGACCGACACGCGGGTTTTGCCATAGCCTGCGCCCAGCCCCAACAGGCTGGCCGGATCCAACGCCGTGCCGCTTTGACTGAGCAGCTTGTTGTTGACCATGGCAGCCTTGAGGAGATTGGCCATCTGCAGGGCCAGTTGCGGAGCCTTGCTGATATCGGCTCCTGCTTCTGGGGGCAGATCTGCCAGGAACTCGGCAAACTCGGCCAGGGATCCGGGCTGGTGGGTGGCAAAGTACTTCAAAGCTGCCCTGAGAACTCCCCGCTTCAGTTGGTCGCTGACAGTCTTGCCGGGGGCCACGATCTCCTGAAGGGCGCCCCAGGCGATGTCGACGGCCTGATCCAGCTCTTCAGGATCGTCAGCCAGCGCAGCAAAGTCCGGCAGGGGGGCGAGGGTGAGGGGGTTACCTGCTGCCAGCCCAGGGGTCCAAATCACCACTTCGGTTTGGGCAAAGTAGCGCTCTGCCTTGGCCTGATCTTCCTCTGTCCAGCCTTGGGGGGCAGCAGGCCAGGGATCCCCCAGGCGGGCCAAGTCGTTGGCAGCATCGATAACGATGGAAGGGATCCCTTGCAAGGCTGCCTCCTCCACGATGCGTCGCAAAAGCACCGTTTTCCCGGAGCCGCTGCCGGCCAGGATCACGGTGTGCCGCACCAGCTCTGGGACGGGCAGAAAGACCGGCTCCCCTTCTCGGTTGGCCACCCAACGCCGCCCGACAAACAAACTCGGCAGGTGCAAGTCCTGCTTGGCTTGAGGGGCCCTGCCGTTCTCTACCCTAGAAAGTGAGAAATCCCCTTTTGGAGTTTCCTGCCCAGGGATCCCTTCCTTCAGCCAGGCGAGGATCTTGGCCAAAGCCGAATCAGGCTCGGCGGCTGCCAGTTGGGCAAGGGGTTGCCGCTCGGCCAGCCAGTCCGTAAAACCGGGCCTGGATTTGAGCTGTTCTAGGGCCAGCAGAACCCTGATTTCCCTTTCGCTGGGCTGCCAGTGGATCCCGCCCTCCGCAAGAAAACTCTGCCACAATTGTTGGCTTACCGGGCCTCTGGGCACTGGTATGGTGCGCACCACCACCAGCTTGCGAGATCGCAGGGCCGGATCGATCCCGGCGGCTGTCTTGGCGGCTCCCAAGCGGGCCTGGAAGGCCTTGGGATTACCTGACTGGATGGCTATCAGACAAAGGTGCTTTTCTCGCTCGTTGGCCTCATGGGAGATCAGGCGCAAACGAGAATGCATCTGGGAAAAACTTGTGGCTCCAGGAAAATCCGTTTCAATTTGGGTGCCGATGCTGGCCGGCAACTTTTCTTGCTCAACTAGAAAGCGACATACAGAAGTCAAAAGTTCTTTCCATGGCTCATCTTTGTTTTCCTGTAAATATGGAGAGATATCAGCATCTTGCTTAAACTTCTCAAACTCGCGATCCAGTTCCTGCAGAGAAGCGCTTGAAGTAGTAAGAGGAGAACCGGAGGATCCTAACTCGATAACTTTCCCTTCTTTCAAGCAGCTCTCTCTGTGCTCATGGCATTTTTGCAAAAGAGCTCGAGGAGACAGAAATTGATTGCTTTCAAAAAACTCCGGCTTAAAGGGGTAGGAGGAATAGGGAGGAGTAAAGCCAACCTTGCGATAGGCTTTTTCTAAGCGAGGGGCAACAACAGCCTCAGCAGTATCTGGAGAGGGAAGAAGCGTAAGCGTAAAGAGCAAATCGGACTCAAAGCGACCTGAAAACGTAGAAACAACCGTCTTTTTTAAAATTTTCCAAGAATCGTTTAGGCAGGAGACAACCACAAGAGATCGAGAGAGATAATCTCGTAGCGCAATAAGACCGCCCCCAATGCTGTGAACAATGTTTTCTGTAGTCTTTGCTTCTGCCCCTGATTCTTCTGAAGCTATATGAAATTGCATAATGATTGGATCCAGCTGATCCAAAGCAACTACAGTGGGCCCCCTCAGGCTCATGAGCCAAGAAAGCCCCGCGACGATCTCGCTGGGAGTTAAGCCTGGCAAGACAAAGCCAAACCTTTGCTTCGTCTCCGGATCATCTACACCTAGGCCCTCTATCCAGCTAATTCCAGCCGCAGCTATTGCAAAGTCGGCAGAGTTGGCCAAAATCATGGCCCGCACACAGTCTTGATACTTAAGTGTGTTACTCTTATCTTGAGTAAACAGCCATTGTAGAACTCGATTGACAACTCTGACCAAGAGGTCAGGAGGAAATTCGGCAATCTCTTCTGCCTTCTTAGGACTGGCCAGGGCTTTCAGGAAGATTTGATCGAGAACCTTTCTTAACTGGCTTCTTCCATCTGGCTCTTCCTGCATCAAGGATGTAAGGTATCCTTGAACTACCGTTTTCCAGAAATCCTTCACATCTGTCATGTCCACCAGGACAAATCCCACGCCCCTTTCAAAGCAGCGCTGTCTCAATACCCTGAGCAGGTGGGTCTTCCCAGTACCGCCGCTGCCGACGACAGGGATCCCTAGCGGAGACTCGCTTTGGGGGGATTGGATCAACTTCTCCAGCCGCTCAAATAGCAGCTTTCTAACTTCTCCATTAAGATCGGGGACGTCAAACTCTGGTGGCTGCCAGATTTTCTTCAGGTGAACCGTCCAATCAAAATCAACTTCCCTGAGAGCCTCAAGGGCCTTTTGTTGTTCTTCTGCACTCTGCATGCTTAACTCCTAATTCGCAGAAAGTATCTTTTGGCGCCGGAGAGGGTAATGGCTGCCGCCTCGATTGCGGGAGTGATAGATAAGGGATCGTCAATAGGCATCAATACAATCTTGGTCTGGCGATCTAAAGCCACAAGAGCTTGATCCAATTGCTGGCGTGGCACTTGGGGAAATCTTTGGCGTAGATCTGATAGGTAAACCTCGGAGTGGCGTCCTCCCATCTCCTCACAAGTTCGAAAGACCTTCTCGAGGAAGGCGGGATCGACTTTTGCTTGGCCAAAATCGGAAGGGAGTTGGCCAGAGCCGGCTGGCTTGAGGACATGGGCCAAGGGAACGCTCTCCCGCTGCACGTAGTCCACCAAAATTTCCAAGACCTTTTGCAAAACAACTGCTGCCTCCGGTGACTTGGAACGGGCAATGGCCGTTGGAGGTGTGGTGGAGGCCCAGTCCCAGGCCTTGTCAGTTAGTGCAAGCCGAGCTACTTTCCTTCCCTTTTCAACTGTGGTCTTGTATTCAATGAGGCCCCTTTCCTCCAGCAGCTTGAGCTCCTTGGCGCTGTGCTTTGGCTTCAGCTGGGACTTGGCCGGTTCTTCCCCCGTTAGCAGAAGCTTCCAGAGCAAAATTTCGCTCTTGGGCAACAAAGAGGTCATCTTCTCACTCTCCAACTCGCCTCAAAGCCGGCTCCGTTGCTGTTGAATTACCTTGCGGATCATCTCCACCGCCCGCTCGCAGTCGCTCATCACCAGGTCGTTGGGGATCCGCAACACCAAGTAGCCGGAAATCAGCAGTTGGTAGTCCCGCAGGCGATCCTGGTAGTAGCGGTCTCGGCTGCAGTGCTCTGGCCCGTCCACTTCCACCACCACCTTGCCCTCCCGCCAAAGGAGATCTGCTCGAAAGGATTGCCCGGTTACACTTTGCAACACTTGGTTAAACTCTAGCAGATCCTTGAGCTGCGGGTCCGCTGCCACCCGCTCGGCTAGCTTCTTCTCTGCTAGGCTAAAGGGGTGAGGGGATCCCTTGCAACCCACCACCACCTGCACCGAGCTGTCGACCTCCCCCCGCCTCTCCGGGAGCGGCAACTGGAGGG
>NZ_JANSIR010000109.1:2682-12008 GCF_047462155.1 Synechococcus sp. OH2 | reverse complement strand
CCCTCCCCACCGTATAGACGGTGGGGAATTCCGCACCTTACGTTAAACCAGGTGAAAACACCTTGCCGCCGATCCAAGCGCTTCGCGCCGCCGGCGCACTTGCGACAGCGTTGCGTAGCAATAACGACGTAGAGAAACGTTTCGTTGCTATTTGAATTGAAATGACCATAATCCCTGAGCCGATAGAGCTGCCGCTGCGCTCGCCCCAACGAGCAGTTTTATGGACCGTCCATTTATTGATCCCCGTGACAGAATGGCCCTAGAGGCGGGGATTGAGGTCGCACATGGCTTGGGCAGTTGGCCAACACTTGCAGGGGGGGCGCTACCGCGTCGAGGCCGTTTTGGGGGAAGGGGGCTTCGGCATCACCTACCGCGCCTGGGATAGCGTCCGCGCTGACTATGTGGTTATCAAGGTCTTGAACGACAGCCTCCGCGAGGATCCCGACTATCCTCACCTTCAGCAGAACTTCATGAACGAGGCGCTACAACTGGCCCGCTGCCGCCATCCCCACGTGGTGAAGGTGGAAGAGGTGATCTGGGAGCAAGATCGCTGGTGCATTGTGATGGAGTACATTCGCGGCCAGACTCTGCACCAGCTTTTGCGCCAAAAGGGATCGTTGCCTCTGCCGGAAGCCCTGCGCCTGACGCGGGAGGTGGGATCCGCCCTCATGGCCCTGCACGAACAGGGGATCCTGCACCGCGATGTGAAGCCGGCCAACATCCTAGTACGGGAGGGATCTGGGCAGGCGGTGTTGATCGACTTTGGCCTGGCGCGGACTTACACGCAGGGGCTCATCCAACGCCACACCTCCTATGGCACCGATGGCTACGCCCCCCTGGAGCAGTACGACAGCCTGCGCCGCCGCGGCGCCTTCACCGATGTCTACGCCTTGGCCGCCACCCTCTACACCCTGCTGACAGGGATGGTGCCCTTGTGCGCGCCGGTGCGGGCTACAGGCCGTCAGTTGGATCCCCCCCGCAGCCTCAACCCCAGTATTCCTGAAGAGGTGGAGGCCGCCATCCTCAAAGGGATGGCTCTCCACCCTGAGGATCGCCCGCAAACGGTAGCCGAGTGGCTGGCTCTGCTGCCGGCAGAGAAGCAGCCAGCTACCTTTGAGCCCGCCATCCGCACTCAAGAGCTGCGGGAACTGGAACAGCTTCTGGCCCACCAGCAACCTCAAGATGAGCTGGAGCAGCTCCTGGCCCAGCACTCGGCAGAAGAGCTGGAGCGCCTGGTGGCACCCCCTACCCCTGCCACAGCAAAAAGGGAGGCAGGCTCCAGATCCCTGATTTTCCCTGAGGTTGGTCGAGAGGGATCCCTGCCTGCAACCCCCTCCTGGCCCGACTGGGTGGGAGAAGCGGCTTCTGCCCTGCAAGGGCTGTGGGATCGGCTGCGGGCTGGCCAGTGGGGGGAAGCCGATCGCTGGACGACGGCTTTGCTGCTTAAACTCAGTGGGCGCTCCCAGGTGGGCTTTTTCGATCCCAAGGATGTTGAAGCTTTCCCCTGCCCGATGCTGCGGCTAATCGACCAACTTTGGACGCAGGCCAGCCATGGACGCTTTGGCTTTACCGTCCAGAAGCAGCTCTGGCAGGAGTGTGACTCGGAGAAAAGGGGAGGGCTCAGCTCGAGATCCTTCTCGGCCTTGCCCCGCGAAGAGTGTATGGGAGAGAAAGTGGGCTGGCAGATCCAGGGCCGCTGGCTGGAGTACGGGGAGCTCAAAACCAACTTGGAAGCGCCCAAGGGCCATCTGCCGGTAGGCTTTTTCTGGGGCTACTCAGGTGGCTTACGCGCAGCGCTGCTGATGCTGGATCGGGCGGTACTGAAAAAGTTCAAAGCCTGCCTGTAAAAAACTCTTCTCTCCCTGGGATAGCAAACGGCGAAAAAAGGTGAGAGTATCCGCACCTTTCCTCAAGGAATTGGAGAGGATTGCTGGGCGCTCCCTCCTTTCTCCAAAAGGGAAGCTGCCCGAGGGTCTTCACGAACAGCCAGCCCCAGGTGAATCAGCGCTGTCTCAACGGTATTGACCTGCTCTGCTAGAGCTTTCCACCCTCTTGCTTTCACACCGTAGCGCTTGCCAAAGTAAGCCCGAGCAGCTGCAAAGGAAGCAAAAGATTTTTTGAGGGTCGCTGCTGTCCAGGGCTTGGCATTCAGCCGTAGCCAATTCCGTTGACCTTGCTGTTGTCTCTCAGCAACAAGTTGCCCTGTCAACTCAAGGAGCTCGGCATAATTGCGCCGCGAGGCGGCGATTGCCGTTTCAAGACTCTCGATGAGACCCATGGTTATCCTCCAGAGGTAACTTCTCTTGATAGTAAATATCCTGCTCGTTCTCCGGAAGCAACTTTCTAGAACCGGCAGAAGGCAGGTTAGTTTCAAAAATAGACATGATCTTGTTCAGGTAACTTTGCAGCAAGCTCCTAACCCCCGGCATGGGAAGGTGATCCACCACATTCTGAAGCTGGTCAAAGAGATGCTTAAGTCTCTTCAGATCTAAAATGGCACGACTGACAATCTCCTGGACTCGAAGCTGCTCTTCCGCAAGCTCTCTTATTCTATTGGCTAGCCTTTGATTTTCAAGCTCTTTCTCGGTGAGCAAACTTAAAGCTGCTTCCTCAGTCTCGACTATTTTAAGCTCAAGCTTAAGGTTCTGCTCTTCCAGAGACTCAATCTGCTCGATTAATAAATTTGACTCAAGCAAAGAATTAAGGCTAATACCCCTACTCAGTAGAAAGCTAACAAGCAAGTCGCTACAATCTTGTCTTTGGAGCTGCAGTTCTCTGAGTTTAGGCTCTGCTAATTCCTTCAACACTTTATGAGCTATTCCTATCCCCAAGCAATCGCCGTCGCCATGCCCGGGAATACTAACCCTCAAATTGCCGAGAACGGCTTGCGTGTGATGTCTGGCACGACGATGGATAATTTCCCAACCCCACTCTCTTGCTTGACGCAAGATATCCCGTTTCCGCCAATTTCTTGGAGACTGAGTAATGGCTTGAATCTCTCTCTCCTGCTGTATGACGTCCTCTCGCCTTTTAAGGAGATCAAGGAGATACTCTAGCTCCCCCTCGCTGAAACCCATGCAACAACGCCCTTGAGTGAGACTCTCCTCCTCAGCTTATTCAGCTTTCACCGAGACCAGGAGAACATCTCAAAAGTTGTTAACGTTAAGAGATGCTTTGTAGCTTTTCCAGCAAGCTTTCTCAGTAACACCTAAGACAACACAGCAGCAGAGCGAGCAAGCTCTGTAAAAGAACTCCCCTCTCCCTCGGGGAGAGGGGCTGGGGGTGAGGGGGGTGGAGAGCCTTAGTAGCGATGCACCAGCCTGTTGAGGGGCTTGAAGATATCCGCCTCAAATTTCTTGCCCTTGAGCATGCGGTTCCAGTACAGCCAAGGCAAGAGGTGCACTTTGGCCAGGTACATAGAGTAGCGCTCCCGCGTTGGATCCAGGGGGAAGGAAGGGGCGAGCTTCCCATCGTAGGCAAACTCCGCCATGATTAGGGAGTTATAGCCGGTGATCAGGGGGCAGCAGGTGTAGCCGTCGTAGCGGGCCGGCAGCGGCTTCGACTGCATGGCCGCCAAGAGGTTTTCCGCTAGCACCGGCGCCTGCTTGCGGGCTGCGGCTGCCGTCTTGGAAGTCGGTAGGGAAGAGGCATCCCCCAGAGCAAATACGTTGGGGTAGCGGGGGTGTTGCAGCGTCCACTTGTCCACCTCCACCCAGCCACCAGGTCCCGCGAGGGGGCTGCGCTTGACAAAGTCCGGGGCGCTCATGGGCGGGGCCACGTGGATCATGTCGTAGTGCAGGCTTACCTCTTCCTTGCCCTTGTCGGTGGTGACTTCAAAGATGGCCTCCTGCGTCTCGGGCCGGATGGCTTTGAGGTTGTGCTTGAACTTTACCTGGATCCCGCGCCGCTCCACCACTTTCTCCAGGGCGGCGCTGTATTCTGGCACCGCGAAGAGGGTGGGAGTGGCAGTACAAAAGATAACTTTGGTGTTGACCCCAACGCCGCTTTTGCTCTTAAAGACGTCGTCGGCCATGTACATGATTTTCTGGGGCGCGCCGCCGCACTTGATGGGAGTGGCGGGGTAGGTGAAGATGGCCGTGCCCCCCTGGAAGTTACGGATGGTCTCCCAGGTGTAGGGGGCGTAGTCTTTGGAGTAATTGCTGGTCACGCCGCCCTTGCCCAATGCTTCCGGCAGACCCTCGATCAGGTGCCAGTCAATTTGGATCCCGGGGGCCATGATGAGGTAGTCGTATTCGATAACTTGGCCGGCCTCGGTGATGACGCGGTTGTGATCCGGATCCAGCTCGGCCACCCGCGCCTGGATCCACTTGGCTCCCCTGGGGATGACGGTTTTTTCATCGCGAACAAACTTGGCCAGCGGCGCAATGCCCCCGCCCACCAGCGTCCAGCCGGGCTGGTAGTAGTGCTTGTCGGAGGGCTCGATGATGGCAATGTCGAGGTTGCGCTGGCGCTCCAGCAACTGGGCGGCTGCGCTGATGCCGGCTGCCCCTCCCCCGACAACAACAATCTGATGGCGAATAACTGTAGGAGAACTCCCAGAAGCAGCCCCCTGCACCTCGGAGCGCGCGCCGTTTTGCGGCACTGCTGCTGACTGGGCTTGCAATTCCCTTGGCTTTGTAGTCGGTACTACCATAACTCCCTCAAAACGGAAACAAAAAAAGAAACCGCTAGGCTCAATTGGCCATATTAAAAAACAGCAAAAGAGCCAGCTCACCTGTCCAGGAGCCCGGACAGGTCAGCCGAAGCCCTTTGGCTTCCTACAGGCTCTAGCTAATCATACTACCTAATAAGAATATGCTCATCCTTTCTATCTATCGAGAACTTTAAGCAAAACTTAGCCGGCTCCTTAAACGTTGTTGACGCTTGTCTTGGTAAAGAGCCCCCCGAAGGACACCTTGCCAGGAAGGGCCCATGGCATTGGTTAGGCTATCAGAGATAAGGAGGGCAGGCAGCCCATCCACCCCTCGCGGTGTTGTAACTCAAGACTCCGAATCATGGCTAAACCTTCATCCCTTGAGCTGCTCCCAGCCCCTGCCTGGCATGCCCTGTCGGAGGAGCAAGCCATCCAGGAACTCCTCGGAGAGGAGATGTCTTTGGCGGGGCTGTTGGAAAAGGGCCTCTCTCAAGCTGAAGTGGAGAAGAGGCAGCGGCAATACGGCCCCAATGAGCTGAAAGCCAAAGCTGCAACGCCGGCCTGGGTCAAGTTTCTGCAGCAGTTTAACCAGTCCCTCCTTTATATCCTGATGGTGGCTGGGGCGGTCAAGGCGTTCCTGGGATCCTGGCGCAACGCCATCGTGATCTGGGCGGTGGTGGTGATCAACGCCCTCATCAGCTACATCCAAGAGGCCAAGGCGGAGGAGGCAATTGCCGCCCTGGCCAAGTCGGTGGTGACTGAAGTCACGGTGCTGCGGGAGGGGCAGAAAGTGCGGCTGCCCTCGCGGGAGCTGGTGCCGGGGGATGTGGTGCTCTTGAGCTCGGGAGACAGGGTGCCCGCCGACCTGCGCCTGCTGAGTGCGCGCAACTTGCAGGTGGACGAATCGGCCCTCACGGGAGAGTCGGTGCCGGTGGAAAAACGGCTGGGATCCCTGCCGGAAGACACTCCTCTGGCCGACCGCCAGAACATGGCTTACGCCGGCAGCTTCGTCACCTTTGGCCAAGGGGCGGGGGTGGTGGTGGCCATCGGCAACCAGACCCAAACAGGTCGCATCTCCCAGCTCATTGAAGAAGGGGGATCCCTGCAAACTCCCCTGACGCGCAAGTTTGAGGCCTTCAGCCTGACCTTGCTGAAAATTATCCTCACCTTGGCTGCGTTCACTTTTTTGGTGGGGCTGGTGCAGGGCCAAGCGGCAGCAAGCGTCTTTGAAGCGGCAGTGGCGCTGGCGGCGAGCGCCATCCCCGAAGGCTTGCCGGCGGTAGTTACCGTAACCCTGGCCATTGGGGTTTCCCGCATGGCCCGCCGCCATGCCATCATCCGCAAGTTGCCGGCGGTAGAAACCCTGGGCAGCGCCACGGTGATTTGCTCGGACAAAACCGGCACCCTCACGGAAAACCAGATGACGGTGCAGGCCATCTACGCCGGATCCCGGCTCTACCGGGTTACCGGCAGCGGCTACAGCCCCCAGGGCCAGATCCTGTTTCAGGAAGCCAATTCCCCCGTCGAACTTCGCCAATGGCCTGCCTTGGAGGCTTGCCTGGTGGCCGGCTGCCTCTGCAACGACAGCCGCCTCAAACCCAAGGACGACGGTCAGTGGGAAGTTGTAGGGGATCCCACCGAGGCGGCTCTGCTCGTAGCCGCCCAGAAAGGGGGGCTGGATCGAGACGATCTGCAGCGCCGTCGCCCTCGCCTAGACAGCATCCCCTTTGAATCCGAGTTTCAGTACATGGCCACCCTGCACCGGTTGGGGCCGGAGGAGCACTGTATCTACGTCAAGGGATCCGTAGAAGCTCTCTTGCCCCGCTGCGGCAGCCAGATGGGTCCCCAAGGGGAGATCCAGCCCTTGGAAGCAGAGCGGATTCGCCAGCAGGTGGAGGCCTTGGCGCGGCAGGGGCTGCGAGTCCTGGCCTTTGCCCAAAAAGCCGTCCCCCCTAGCCAAACTCAGGTGGATCACTCAGATCTGCAGGAAGGGCTGATTTTCTTGGGCTTGCAGGGGATGATTGACCCGCCGCGGCCGGAGGCCATTGCCGCTGTGCGCTCCTGCCAGACTGCCGGGATCCAAGTCAAGATGATCACCGGCGACCATGTGCTCACGGCCCAAGCCATTGCTGAGCAGATGGGCCTGGGCGGCGGCAAACCGGTAAAAGCCTACAGCGGTCGGGATCTGGAGCAGCTCAGCCCAGAGGAGTTTGCCACTGCCGCCAAGGAGGGCTCTGTCTTTGCGCGGGTGGTGCCGGAGCAAAAGCTGCGCCTGGTGAAGGCCTTGCAGTCGCAGGGTCAGATCGTGGCCATGACCGGCGATGGAGTTAACGACGCGCCGGCCTTGAAGCAGGCAGATGTGGGCATTGCCATGGGACGAGGTGGCACCGAGGTGGCCAAGGCTGCCGCCGACATGATCTTGACCGATGACAACTTCGCCTCCATCGAGGCCGCCGTCGAAGAGGGGCGCACCGTTTACAACAACCTCCTTAAAGCCATCGCCTTCATCCTGCCGGTGAACGGGGGAGAGTCGATGACCCTTCTTCTTAGCGTGCTCCTCAACCGCGAGCTGCCCATTTTGGCCATTCAAGTGCTGTGGCTGAACATGATTAACTCCATCACCATGACGGTGCCGCTCTCCTTCGAGCCCACCACCGGGCGGGAGATGACCCAACCACCGCGGGATCCCAACGCCAATTTGCTCTCTCCTAGGCTGCTGCAGCGCATCCTACTGGTGTCGGTATTTAACTGGATCTTGATTTTCGGGGTTTTCGAGTACGTGGAACAAACCACCGGCAACCTCAACCTGGCCCGCAGCATGGCCATTCAGGCGCTGGTAATTGGGCGCATCTTCTACTTGCTCAGCCTTAGCCAGGCTATCCCTACCCTGTTGGGCCGCGGGCGCGCCAGCCAGTTGGAGCGCCACGAACGCTTGATGGATGTGGCAGCTATTGCCATTGGCATTGGGGCGGCCATCCTACTGCAGATCCTCTTTAGCCAATGGAGCCTGTTCAACACTCTCTTCGAGACAGCACCCCTGAGTTGGGCGCAGTGGGGCTTCTGTCTACTGGTGAGCTTGCCGATGATCGGGGTTGCAGCGCTGGCCAACCGGGTGGATCCGGAAGGCGCCTCGCTGGCCCGCTCCCCTAGGAAAGCCTAAAAGGTGCCTCCAGCTGGCCTGAAGTCACCCTAGGGATGGCTACTGTCTCCAAGAGGCTTTCTAGGGCTGGGATCCAGAGAGTCTTCCCCAGATCTTTGGCAAGGGGCGGTGAGGGCCTGCCTCTCGCTTTTTGCCAGAGAGCTGCGCCTAGCGGTTGGCCTGGGGAATGAGGATTTGCTGCAAGGCTTCTTTTAAGTGGGGATATTGGAAGGTGAAACCCAGCTGCAGCGCGGCCTGAGGGATCACCCTCTGCCCCGTCAGAACCACCTGAGCCGCTTCGCCCAGCAGCAGTTCTAGGGCCAGCGCCGGCACCGGCAGCCACGAGGGGCGGGCCAAAACTTGTCCCAAAGTGCGGCAGAACTCTTCCATCGGCACAGGGTTGGGGGCAGTGGCGTTGAAGACACCGGATCCCTGTTGCAGCAGGAAGCAGACCAGGCTTACCCAGTCGTCGCGGTGGATCCAGGAGACCCACTGCTTGCCAGAGCCAAGGGGGCCACCGAGGAAAAACTGAAAGGGGGCAAGCATTTGGGCCAGGGCTCCCCCAGCGGGCCCCAGGACAATCCCCGTGCGCAGGATGGCCAGGCGGATCCCCAGCTCCTCCGCCGGGCGGGCGGCGGCTTCCCAGGCTTGACAGACTTCTGCCAAAAAGCCCTGGCCTGGCGGAGCCGCCTCCGTTAGGGGATCCCCTTCGGGTCGGGAGCCGTAGTAACCCACTGCCGAGCTGTTGATCAGCACCTGGGGCTTTGGGTCGAGGGAGGCAAGAGCCTGGACGAGAGCCTGGGTGGTTTCCACGCGGCTGCGGCGGATTTCTCTTTTCTTGGCTTCTGTCCAGCGGGAAGAGGCCAGGGGCTCCCCGGCCAGGTTGACAACGGCCTCGTACCCTTCCAGAGCTGAGGCCCAGGCTTGCGGTTGGTAGGGATCGTACCCCAGCAGCTTGAGGTTGGGGGATGCTCCCAGAACGCGGCGGGCCTGCTCAGGGCGGCGGCTCAAAACCAACACCTGATCCCCCCGCTCCAGCAGGCGGGCCACCAAGCGGCGCCCGATAAAACCACTCCCGCCCGTGATGGCAATGCGCATAGGACTTCCCTTCTTCAACTCCCTGGGATCTGTGCAGAGCATTCCCCCCTTGAACCTCTAGCCTAGCGCGTCTGCAGTCTTGGCCGTGGTCGTCTTGGGGGAATTGCAAAACCAGCCCAGGCCATGCCGAGTTGGCGCTGAAAAGACGGAAAAGAAAAAAGTCTGGGGCCAGCCCCTGACATACCTGGGAAAATCGGCTTCAATAAGCCCTAGCTGCGCTTCCTGGCAGCAGCAGCGGTTCCTTATCCCCTTACCTTCTTCCCTTTACCCGTGGCACCCAAGTCTTCTTCCCGCACTCCGGCTCGCCCCTTGCCTCTACAGGTGGAGCAGGTTGCTGGGCCTGGGCTGCCCCTTTCCAGTCGCTCCCAGGGATCCCTAGTCCGACCAGGGAGGCAAGGAGCGCTGGTTGCCAGCCAGCCAACGATCCCCGTTCGA
>NZ_JANSIR010000109.1:397-2563 GCF_047462155.1 Synechococcus sp. OH2 | reverse complement strand
CGCTCCAGAAGCTTGTCCTATCTGCGGAGACGGCCGGTGCCAGAGCCGCAAACCTGGGAAGTGGTCTGTCGCATCGGGGTAAACTTCCTCTTTACCGCGGCTGCCCTCGGCGGCCTGTATCGTCTCTTGCCAGTACAGTTGGCCCAGCACCACCGCCTGCAGGTTTTGGAGCATCACATCGAAATTCTCTCAACCCGGCTTTCTCGGCTGCAGGAAGAAGTGGATCGCGGCATGGATCCCCTTCAACGACAGGCTCTGATCAAAGAACGTCTCAACCGCGTGCCGCCCGATCAAATCCAGGTGCGCCTGGTGGATCCCAGTAGCCTGGTGGCCGACGAGGAGAAGAATGTTTCCCCTGCCTGGATCGGACAATCTCCCCAGCCGCTTGGGAGACCGTAGCTGACCTAGCTAGTAGGACTGCTTCAAGAGCAAGGCCACCTCTTTGGCAAAGTAGGTGAGGATCATGTCAGCGCCGGCCCGCTTCATAGCCAAGAGCGATTCCATCATCACTTTCTTGCCGTCGATCCAGCCCTTTTGCTCGGCAGCCTTAATCATGGCGTATTCGCCGCTCACGTTGTAGGCGGCCACGGGCAGATCCGTCGCTTCCTTGACCCGATAGATGATGTCCAGGTAGGCCAAGGCCGGCTTCACCATCACCATATCGGCCCCTTCGGCCTCGTCCAGCTCCACCTCCCTGAGGGCCTCGCGGGCGTTGGCGGGATCCATCTGATAGGTTTTCTTGTCCCCCCACTTGGGCGCAGATCCCAGGGCATCGCGGAAGGGGCCGTAGAAGGCAGAGGCATACTTGGCGGAGTAGGCCAGGATGGCCACCTCGGTATAGCCCTGCTCGTCTAGGGCTTCGCGAATGGCGCCGACGCGACCGTCCATCATATCAGAGGGGGCAACAACGTCGGTTCCCGCCTCTGCTTGGGAGAGGGCCTGCTTGACCAACACCTCCACCGTCTCGTCGTTGAGGATCACCCCATCCCGCACAATGCCATCGTGGCCGTCACTGTTGTAAGGATCCAAGGCTACGTCCGTCACCACCAGGATTTCGGGGATCTCCTGCTTGATCCGCCGCACCGCCCGCTGGATCAACCCTTCTGGGTTAAAGGACTCCCGCCCCGTGGGGTCTTTCTTTTCTTCGGGTACCACCGGGAAGAGGGCCACAGCCGGGATCCCCAAGTTGGCCGCCTCCTCCACTTCCTTCAAGAGCAGATCCAGGGTGTAGCGGTAGCAGCCGGGCATCGACTCCACCTCTTGCCGCTGGTTCTCCCCTTCCATAACAAACAGGGGGTAGATGAGATCCTGCACCCGCAGGTGGGTTTCCTGAACCAGTTGGCGAAGGGCCTCGGTGCGCCGCAGCCGGCGGGGACGGTAGATCAGATCTTGGCTCATAGGAGCAGGAGAAAGAGGGCGTCTCTATTTTGCCATGAGGTCGCTAGGGGCTGAGTTATCGTGGATCTCTCCCTGAGGCAGCCAGCGGGCAAGCTCCACGGCGCCGGTAGGATTGACAACGATATCGGCGGAGGTATAGAGCACCAGAACCGTCAGTTCTGGCCAATGGGCTTGGTCAAGGCAGCGCTGCCCACTGCCCGCCAGCTCGGCTGTAAATCTGGCCCGCGTTACACCCCTGTCGCTAAGGGAGCGCGATGTTGCTTTTCGCTTCAAAACATTTCTTAACAATTTTGCCCCTTGCCAGGGATCCTTATCTGGCCGAGCTTTGCGGCCCTTTTCCGGCAAGTGTCCGAGGCGTTTTCGGGACAAATCGCGGCCAAGGGCGGGAATAACGAGCTGCTGGGGGGTATGATCTTGTGAAGAACTTTTGCTGAGCCTCAGGTTTGACGGGATCCCGTCTCTGTGGCAGTCTGTCTTTGCTCTACCATTGCCTTGTTGCTTGTTCGCTTCATCCACTTGGAAACGGGTTGCTGAAACTATGCTGTTACTGAAAATCTCTGTTTACGCGGTGGTAATCTTTTTTGTGGGACTGTTTGTCTTTGGTTTCTTGAGCAACGACCCTGCCCGCAACCCCAACCGTCGGGACATGGAATGAGGGATCCCGCGCTTGGGCGTTCCTGGTGAGCATGGCTAACGCCTTAAGGGGGTGCTTGATGCACCCTCTGCTTTCGCTTGGCTCTCAACCCAAAGCAGCGACTTAGCTTGCCT
>NZ_JANSIR010000109.1:0-160 GCF_047462155.1 Synechococcus sp. OH2 | reverse complement strand
GCTGATTAGTAGCAACGTTGTAGAAAACCATCACCGTTCCCCTGTCCCTCTCTATCGCAAAACCACAAGCAGAGCAGACATGGTAACGGTTACTGAGCTCTGCCCACTCCTTGTGGACAGCACCGCACTTGGGACAGCGCTGAGACGGCTTAAGGGTTTG
>NZ_JANSIR010000108.1:59244-80473 GCF_047462155.1 Synechococcus sp. OH2 | reverse complement strand
ATCCTGCTTCCGAAGTTGGTTTGCTAAGTGTTGCTACTGTACCCCTTGGTTCTTTAACAAGCTGTAGTGAAACCAGCAACAAGAATTCCTAGGCTTACTGGTGCGCAGAAGCAAGCTATAGCTGGGGGGAGTATGTCCACCTGCCCTCCTCTCCAGCAGGGATCCCTCACCCAAAAGCCGGGAGACAACCATCCAGAACCTAGTTGACCCACCGCCGAGAGAGGGGGATGCTAGAACGGGGAAGGCGGAAGCTGAATCCAGGGGCACCAGATGGCGAGGTGATAGAGCTATGAAGGAAGACTGGGCAAAACGGTTGCGCAACGGGTTAGTTGCCATGGTGGCAGTGATCCTGGCGGCAGGCTTGTTTCTAGCCAATCAAGCTCGTCAGGCCAGCACCAGCTTGGCCGACTTGGCTGCAGAGGCAGTGTCCTGGGAGGAAGCGCAGGCCAACGGCAAGCCTTCTCTGGTGGAGTTTTACGCCGATTGGTGCACCACCTGCCGAGCAATGGCACCCCTCCTGGCCAACTTGAAGAAAGAATTTGCCGATCAGGTGAACTTCGTCATGCTAAACGTGGACAACCCCAAGTGGCTGCCGGAGTTGAGCCGCTACCGGGTGAACGGGATCCCTCACTTTCTCTTTTTGGATGGTCAAGGGGAAGTGCTGGGATCTGCTATTGGAGAACAGCCTGCCGCCATTTTGCGGGCCAATGTGTTGGCTCTGGCAACTGGGCAGCCCCTGCAGTTGACCAATGCCGGACAGGTGTCTGAGCTGCAGCCGGGCAGGCCTGTCCTCTCGAATCAGGCGGATCCGCGCAGCCATGGATAGGAACCTATGGGATCCCCACTGTCCCTCTCAGCTGCCCACCGGTCTTACCAGTTAACCACTCTTTGAGTTGCGCCCGCACGATACCTACCTGGCGCCTGCCCTCCTCTCCCACACGGCTGAGGACAGATGTTCTCCACCGGGAAACCCAGTGTCTGCCTCTTCCAGGTGGGGGGCCTCCCCGCGTTTGCGGATCACTAAGCAGCGACTATCGCGGTAGCGTCGAGGTAAGGCCAAACTTCTTCGGTCAGGTTTGGACGGCCTGCAGCCGCAGGTGCTGAACTAGAGCCTGTAGGCCCAATAGGTAGCTGTGGGCTCCAAATCCACTGATTTGGCCAATGGCTACAGCAGCAATGTAGGAGTGCTGGCGGAAAGGTTCGCGGCGATAGATATTGCTCAGGTGAACTTCTACGGTGGGCAGACCCACGGCAGCAATGGCATCCCGCAGGGCAATGCTGGTGTGGGTGTAGGCGCCGGGGTTGATGAGGATGCCTGCGTGCTGCTGGCGGGCGCGGTGGACGGCATCAACCAACACTCCCTCATGGTTAGACTGCAGGATCTCCAGCTTTGCCCCAAGAACTTCTGCCTGCTGGTGGAGCGCCCGATCGATCTGCTCTAAGGACACCGAGCCGTAGATGCCTACTTCTCGCACCCCTAGCAAGTTGAGGTTGGGGCCGTGCAGAACCAGAAGGCTGAGGAGCTCGCCACCGGAAGCGATGGCAGTCGGATTAGCGACGACGATGGGATCCATTTTCTACGGGAATGGGGGCAGGTTGGGGCTGAGGACTTCCCAGAAGGGTATCAATTACACGTTCCACCCATTCGCGGAGCTTTTCGAGAACTTTTTCTACCCAATCCATCCGACCTGCCTCGTAGGAGTTACAGAGCCATCAACGGAGCTTGACCAATGGATCTCCATGATAGCGCTTTTTCTCGACAAGCGTAGAAATGGGGAGCTGGAAATACCATCGGACTAGTAAAGGGCGCTCAGGAGCACGATATCCACGATCAGGAGGGCACCTGCAAAGGCCAGCAGGCTGCGCACAATTTGACGCTCTTGTTTGGAGCGATGGGATCCGCCAAGACGGAGCCAGCGGAGCGAGTTGGGGAGGCGGTACAGCATAGCAACAGTCGATGAGATTCCAGACTCGGGAGCGCCAACGCCCCAAGGTGATCATGCCCCATTCTGTGAGCTTCGGATCCCGGCGGACTTCCCCACGCTGGGGGGGAATACCAGCCTGGCTATGGGGATCAATTCCTTCTAGAGTGGGGGTTAGGCCATTTTTGTTGTCGATGACCACTCCTCTAACTCAAGCCGAAACCGTTTTTCAGCGTTGCTGGGATCACTGGCAAGCTCTGGCCAGCCGTCAGGACTTGCAGCCGGAGTTCAAAGCTTTATCCACTCTGCGCAAGCGTCTTGTCAGTCGGGTGTTTTCCATTGCGGTGTTTGGTCTGGTCAACCGCGGCAAGTCGGCTGTCTTGAACGCCCTGACCGGCGAGGCCCGCCTGGAGGTAGGGCCCCTCAACGGGGTGACGCAACAGCCACAATCGCTGCTGTGGCAGCCGGGGCCGGGGATCCCTTGGCAGGTGCGGCTCATCGATACGCCCGGCTTGAACGAGGTCAACGGAGAAGCCCGCGAACAGTTGGCCTGGGAGGTGGCCCGCGCCGCCGACTTGATCCTGTTTGTCATCGCCGCCGACCTGACCCAGTTGGAGTACCAAGCTCTGTTGGAGCTGCGCACCCTGCACAAGCCGATCCTGCTGGTGTTGAACAAGTGCGATCTCTATTCGGAAGCCGAGTTGCAGGCCATTCGCACCCAGATCAGCCATCACTTGGGCTGGGTGTTGCCCCAGGAGATCTTAACAGTGGCCGCCTGTCCTAAGCCCACTAAGGTGCGCACCCACTGGCCAGATGGCCGCATTACCTTGGAATGGGAGCGGCCCGCACCCCAGATCGAGGCCCTGCGAGAGCGCATTGTGGAGATTTTGCAGGCAGAGGCGGGATCCCTATTGGCCCTCAACGTGCTGAAGCGGCTGGAGTGCCTCCAGGCCCAGCTCTGGCAAAAGCAGTGGCAGCACCACGCCTGCTTTGTCGAACAATGGAGCACGGCCTGCGCCCTCGGCAAGGGGATCGCGGTGGGCTTAGCGCCACTGGGGCTGGATCTGCTGTTGGCGCCGCTGCTGGATGGGCTGTGGCTGCTGGGCTTGGGAATGCGGCTGCGCCTACCCTGGGGATCCCTAGGGGGGGCGCTGGGATCCGTCCAGGAGGGGCTGTGGCGACTGCTGCTACTCAACGGGGCGCTGCTGCTTTTGGCCGAGGGGGTGAGCTCTTGGCTGTGGGGAGGCTGGAGCAACAGCCTCTTGCCAGGTCTGGTGGCGGGAGTGAGTTTGTACCGCCTGGGATCCCTGGCGCCACAGGTGTTGCTCCGGTTTGCTCCAGAGGGGTTCGGCCTAGGGGCCCTCTTGCGGGATCTCATCAGCAGCCAAGAGCTGGCTGAAAAGGCCTAGGATCCCCCTTCCCCGCCATCCTGGGCCATTTCGGCGGCGTGGTAGGAGCTGCGCACCAAAGGCCCAGAGCGCACCTGGCGAAACCCCATCTGGAGGGCAATCTGGCCCAGCTCGACAAACTCCTCCGGGGTCCAGTAGCGCTGCACCGGGCGGTGGGCCAGGGAAGGCTGCAGGTACTGACCCAGGGTGAGCCGGTCACACCCTACCGCCAGCAGATCGCGAAAGGTTTCCAGCACTTCCGCGCGGGTCTCCCCGTGCCCCAGCATCAGGCCGGACTTGGTGGGCAGGCCGGGATCCAGCTCCTTGACGGTTTGCAAAACCCGCAACGACAGGTCGTAGCCAGAGCTGCGCCGCACCGCCTGCGACAGCCGGCGTACGGTTTCGATGTTGTGGTTGTAGCAGGTCGGTCGGGCCGCCACCACACGGGCAATGCAGTCGCGATCCCCGCGAAAATCGGGGGTGAGCACCTCGATCTGGATCCCAGGGCAGCGTCGCCGAATTGCTTCCATCACCTCCACGAAGCGGCCGGATCCCTGGTCGGGCAGGTCGTCGCGAGCTACCGAGGTGAGCACCACATAGCGGAGCCCCAGCAGCTCAACGGCCTCAGCCACCTTTTCCGGCTCCTGCGGATCCAACGGCGCGGGCCGCCCGCTGGCCACCTGACAAAAGGAACAGGCGCGGGTACAGATCCCACCCATCAGCAGGAAGGTGGCGGTCTTTTGGCTGTAGCATTCGGCCCGATTGGGACAGCGCCCCTCTTCGCAGATGGTGTGCAGGCCCCGCTGCTTGATCACCTGCTGCACCGCCGAGATATCGCTGGCCTTGCCAATAGAGCGCTTGAGCCAACTGGGAAGAGGGCTAACAGGCATGGGAGAACCGCTTGCTAGGGCTCAGTAGCTTGGGAAAGCATCCTTCTCCAATCCAAGGAGAAAGACAAAGGGGATAGCGTCCATTGTGGCATGGACGCCTTCCAGATCGATCGCCCTTAGCCGGAAAAGGGCTAGGCCAGCTGAGGAGAGGTTAGCATCTGGTTGACGATGCGCTGCACAATTTGAAAGCCAGTCACCGCCTGCCAGCCCAGGATCCCCAAAATCACCAAATTCAGCAGGAGGTGGACATTGCGGGCCCAGGCCTTTTGGCCATCCTTCATCAGGGGCGCCAAAGCCGCAGAGCTAGCCACCAAGGCCACAATGCCCAATCCCGCCAGCAAGTGGGGGCCAACGAACAGCTTGCCGTTGTTGAGGTAGGTCACCCCCATGCCGCCCAGGGCCCCGAACACCATCGACAGCAAGAACAGGGATCCAGCAAGAAAGTGCCGCTGGCCAAACTTACCCTTGATGAGTTCTTTGCGCTCTTCTGCAGAAGCAGTGCGCAGCCGTCGCACCTGCAGGCCCAGGTAAAGAGCGTAGAGAGCTAGGACAAAGGCGAAAATCATCAGCACAGGGTGAAAGAAAGGCAAGGCCAGCTTCAGCCATGGGGGAAGTTGAATGCCGCTCATAGGGATTGCGCAACGAAGAGGAGGCTGCCCCTAAATTAACACAAATTTTAAAAAACTTCTGTCGCGGCACAGGCCTGGGTGGACTCCAGGAGTTGGGGCCCTATCTGCGTTAGATGCTGGTAGAAATGGATTGGCCGTTGGCATCGGGCCAGATGATGGGCTTTGCAACTTGGGTAACGCTGCGGATCCCAATTCCAGTAGCTGAATCCCTCCTAGGTGCCGACCCCCGCCTCAAGCTCCCAGCCACAGGGCATAATGGGCTAGCAACTTCTTTTGAACAGGGATCCGCAGCAGCATGGGACGGGCAAAGAAAGTGGTATTGGCCTATTCGGGGGGCGTCGATACTTCCGTCTGCATTCCTTATCTCAAGTATGAGTGGGGGGTGGAATCGGTAGTCACCCTGGCGGTGGACTTGGGTCAGGGGGCAGAGCTGGAGGCCATCCAAGCCAAGGCGCTGAGGGCCGGGGCGGAGCAATCCCTAGTGCGGGAGGCTGTCCAAACCCTGATTGCCGACTACGCCTTCCCCGCCATTCAGGCCAACGCCCTCTACGAGCAGCGCTACCCTCTCTCCACCGCCTTGGCCCGCCCCCTGATTGCCAAGCTGTTGGTAGAGGTGGCAGAAGAGGTGGGCGCCGACGCCGTGGCCCACGGCTGCACCGGCAAGGGCAACGACCAGGTGCGCTTCGACCTGGCCATCGCCGCCCTAAACCCCAAGCTCAAGGTGTTGGCCCCGGCCCGCGAGTGGGGCATGACCCGCGAGGAGACCATTGCCTACGGGGAGCGCTACGGGATCCCTATGCCGGTGCAGAAGTCCAGCCCCTACAGCATCGACCTCAACATCCTGGGCCGCAGCGTTGAAGCCGGGATTCTGGAGGACGCCGACCAAGAGCCACCGGAGGAAGTCTACGCCCTCACCCGCCCCATCTCCCAAACCCCCGACGAGCCCGCCTATGTGGAGATCGCCTTTGAAGAGGGGATCCCGGTAGAGCTGGACGGGCAGCGCCTTGGCCCCAGAGCCCTCTTCGAGCAGCTCAACCACTTGGCTGGCAGCCACGGTGTCGGTCGCATCGATATGATTGAAAACCGGCTGGTGGGGATCAAGTCGCGCGAGATCTACGAGTGTCCGGCCCTAACGGTGTTGATCCAGGCCCACCGCGAGCTGGAGAGCCTCACCCTCACCCGCGAGGTCATCCACTACAAGTACGGTATCGAGACCACCTACAGCCAATTGATCTACAACGGCCTTTGGTATTCACCGCTGCGGGAGGCCCTCGACGCCTTCATTCGCACCACCCAAAAAAGCGTCACTGGCGTGGTGCGGATGCGCCTGCACAAGGGCCAGGCCGTCTGCGTGGGCCGTCGCTCCCCCTACTCCCTCTACAACGCGGAGCTGGCCACCTACGGGGAAGGGGATCAATTCGACCATCGGGCTGCCGAAGGCTTTATCTACATCTGGGGTCTGCCCACCCGCGTCTGGGCCCAGGTGCACCGGGGTAGTGGTGCTTGAACTCTACCGTTAGGCAATTTGTCCATCCGGGGCGCTGGTCAACCGGCTAGCCCGCTGGGAGGGAGCTGGCAACCCGCTTGCCTGCTGGCCCAACGGCGCAGGTGGGCCAGGTTTTCCACCGCGGGGGTGAGGGGCTTTCTCTAGGTTCCTGCCGTCCAGGTGTTGCCGTACTCGATCTGCTCCGGGGTAAGGCTGTCGATCTGGATCCCCATGGCTTTGAGCTTGAGGCGGGCGATGGTCTCATCGATCTCCGCAGGAATGGGGTGCAGCCCAGGAGCCAGGTGGCCACGGTTTTTCACCAGGTACTCGCAGGCCAGCGCTTGGTTGGCAAAACTCATGTCCATGACGCTGGCGGGGTGGCCTTCGGCAGCAGCCAGGTTGATCAGCCGGCCCTCCCCCAGCACCACTACCGACTTGCCCGATTGAAGACGGTATTCTTCCACAAAGGGGCGCACCGTCTGCCGGGAAACCGTCCGCTGCTGGAGCGCCACCAGGTCGATCTCGATGTCGAAGTGGCCGGCGTTGCAGACCATCGCCCCATCCTTCATCGCGTCGAAGTGCTCGCCGCGGATAACGTGCTTGTTGCCGGTGACCGTGACGAAGAGATCTCCCAGAGGGGCGGCTTCAGCCATGGGCATAACCCGAAAGCCGTCCATCACCGCCTCTAGGGCCCGCACCGGGTTGACCTCGGTCACAATCACCTGGGATCCCATGCCGCGGGCCCGTATCGCCACTCCCCGGCCGCACCAGCCGTAGCCGGCTACCACCACTGTTTTCCCGGCCAAGAGAATGTTGGTACAACGCAGGATGCCGTCTAGGGTGGATTGGCCGGTGCCGTAGCGGTTGTCGAACAGGTGCTTGGTCTCGGCGTCGTTAACGGTCATCACCGGGAAGCTGAGCACCCCCGCCTTGACCATGGCCCGCAGGCGCACCAGGCCGGTGGTGGTCTCCTCCGTGGTGCCGATGATCTCCGAGAGCTGCTCCTGACGGTGCTGCACCAGCTCTGCCGTCACATCGCCGCCGTCGTCGATGATCAGGTTAGGGCGGTGATCCAAAGCAATCTGCACGTGGCGGCGGTAGGTGGCTACGTCTTCTCCTTTGATGGCAAAGACTGAGATGCCGTAGTCCGCCACCAGGCTGGCGGCCACATCGTCTTGGGTGGAGAGAGGGTTGCTGGCGATGAGGACGCTATCGGCTCCCCCTGCCTGCAGCGCCAAGGCCAGATTGGCCGTTTCGGTGGTGACATGGCAGCAGGCCACCAGGCGCAGCCCGGCCAGGGGCTTTTCTTGAGCAAAGCGCTCCCGGATCTGGGCCAGCACCGGCATCTCCCGCGCCGCCCATTGGATCCGTTGCTTGCCCAGGGAGGCGAGGCCAAGGTCTTTGACTTCGTGCTTGGGGAGAGACAGGGTGGCGCTGGTCATCGAGAAGGCTCCAAAAAAGGTCGTCGAAAAAGGACAGAGGATCAGTCGAGCTGCACGGCTAGGAACAGGGAGTTTCAGGCCGTTACAATGTCGGCAAGAGGGATAAACAGATGTCAACAGACCTGAACTATTTTGCCACAAGGGATCCCTTTTCGGCGCTGGGGCTGGACGTGGGCAACCGCCGCATCGGCGTGGCCGGCTCCGACGGGCTGGGCCTGCTGGCCACGGGGTTGGGGGTGATCCGGCGCCGTTCCCTGCCCGAAGATATCGCCCAAGTGCAGGAGTGGATCCGCCGCCGTCGGGCCACCGTGGTGGTGGTCGGGATCCCCCTTTTGGCGGACGGCTCAGTGGGATTCCAAGCCCGCAAGGTGCAGCGGTTTGTACGGGCTCTGCGCGCGACAGTGGATTTGCCAGTGGTTACGGTCAACGAGTACCTAAGCACGGTGCAGGCGGAGTGGGATCTGCGCGAGGCCGGGATCCCAGCCAGGGCCCAGAAGGGTTTAATCGACCAACAGTCGGCGGCGGTAATTTTACAAACTTGGCTGGACGAGCGGCGCTATTCCCAAAGCTCAAAAGCGCCCTGCAGATAGTCTGCCAAGGCGTAGCTCACCCCTTCTTTGGCCGGTTGCTGTTCCACCAAAACGACATCGAAGCGACAGGCTAATTCAGCAAGATCAGGGTGCTGGCTCAAGAAAGCTTGGGCGGCTCGGATCAGGCGCCGCTGCTTCTGGATCCCAACCGCCAAAAGCCCCTTTTGATCCCAGCCCTCGCCACTGCGGGTTTTCACTTCCACAAAAATCAACTCCCCTGCCCTAGCGGCCACCAGATCCAGCTCCCCCCAACGACAGCGCCACTGTTGCGCCAGGATCTGCCAGCCCTGCTCCTCCAGGTACTGCCGCACCCAAGCCTCGCCAGCCTCGCCTGTGTCTTGGAGAGAAGTTCGCTTGGGCAAGGGTTCCCCGCCTACCTCGTACAAATCTAAGGAACTATTCCGAATCCCTCCCCCTAGTGGGCAGAGCCGTTGCCGTGATACCTGTCGGTGTCGTAGAAGCCGTTGCGGGTGCCAAAATAAAAGCTCGCCAAAGATAGGATCAGGGCGACCGCCACCAAGATCGACTTTGCATCCACGCAGTTTTCTCCTAGTTGTATCCTATGCCTCGACCATAAACTACCCTACCGCATAGGCGGGTAGGATTTTCAGTAGCCCTGAAGCTCGCTCACAAGGACTCCGTCCCGCTAACGCGAGTGGCACCGTTAAAATCCGCATCCCCTTCCCGCTGGCCAAGCCACAAGCACTGGTGACAGGTCTGTGAGCTGTAGGCAGGCGGAACCCCTACAACCTCGACCCCTACCCTCATTGCCTTGTACTGCACAAACTGCCTCAACAGGTAGAAAGCCCCTCGCGCTAGCGGGCCGTAGGCCTCACTGTTCGACCGCCGCCGCTCTTTTTAGGCGCTATCCCTTGGGGTATCCCGTGCATTTCGGTGATAGCCTGCCCTTTCTCCTGCCCTACTCTCGTTGGCCTTGGGGAGCCCAGATTTCAGTAGCTTGCTGGTGATCGTTCTCTCAAGTATTGGCTCCTTCCGCTTGCTGCTCGACATGTTACCATTTAGCCTCGAAAGGGAGTAGTCAGGTGGCCCACCGCCCTCTGCATCGACATACTGGCCAGCAAGCCCGGTGCAGCAGACAAAGCCTGCCCAGAGAATTACTTTGGGCTGCTTTGGTGACGAGACTTTCACTGGGTTCACGCAGAGGTGAGCTTGGTGATCCCGTCTGACTTCTCCGGCCTTCACCTCTAGCTGTGAGCCACCCTGCATACAAGAGAGGTTGGAGGCTAAAACATGTGGGCCGGTTTTTGGTCGAGTTTCCTGTTGGTCACAGTGGCAGAGCTGGGGGATAAGACCTTTTTTACCCCCCTCATTTTGGCAATGCGTCACCCGCGCCGTTGGGTCTTTCTGGGAACATGGCTGGCTTTGGCGCTGATGACCCTGCTGGCTGTAGTGGCCGGGAAGGTACTTTTCAAGTTGTTGCCACCACTGGGGGGGCAGGTGCTCTCAGCAGGGGTTTTTGCTGCCTTTGGGCTGAGAATGCTCTGGCAAGCCTACAGAATGACTCCTCAACAAGAGAAAGCAGAAGAGGAGGAAGCCCTGAAACTGGTGGAACAAGCCGAGGAAAAGGGGGCTGGCCGCGGCGGCGCCTGGACGATTGTCTGGGAAGCGTTGAGCTTGACAGCCTTAGCCGAGTTCGGGGACAAAACCCAAGTTGCCACCGTCTCCTTAGCAGCCACTCATCCGGGATTGAGTGTCTGGGCAGGAGCTACCCTCGGCCACGGCCTCATGGTGGGGTTGGCGGTGGTGGGTGGCCGGTTTTTAGCAGCCCATATCTCTGAACGAGCCGTGCATTGGTTGGGAGGCAGCTTGTTTCTGATCTTTGCCGGGATAACGGGTTGGGAACTGCTGGGATAAACCTGTCGGGCAACCCAGCCCGGTTCCCTTCAGAATTGACTTCTACTGACATAATTTCTCCTCCCCTAGCTGGAAGTCCCCCCTTCCAACAACAGACATACTACGGAGGCGGGTGTCGAAGGGCATTGGGGTATCTCTCCGCCAACTCCCAAGTCTCTTGTCCAGCGAGAGAGCCCTTCATGCCTGGCCAGATCCCCGTAAGCGATGCAGCAGGAGAATGAACGATGAGCAAAACTCCCATCTTTCCTCTAACCTGGCTATGGGCGGGATCCCTGGCTTTGGGGGTGACAGCCTTAGTAACCCGCCAGGTCGTCTGGGGTCTCTTGCCTGTGGCTGCGGCTTACCCGGCCATCCGCCGCCGCGAAGAACAGCTTTGCCAAGTGTTGGGGCAGAGCTGGCAGCAGCAGGAACAGATGGCGACCCAACTGGGGGCGATACAGGCGCGCATCGACGCTCTCGAAGCTCGGCCTACGTCACATTTATCGGTGCGGCAGCAACTGGCTCCCACCACGCAGGCCATTCAACTGATCCAGCGGCGGCTCAAAGCTGTAGAACTGCGGCTCAATGCTCTGCCCCAGGCGACTCCTCAGGAACTGGAGTCGATGCGGGCGCAATTGCAACGTCTGCAGCAGCAGGTGGAGTCCCAGCCAGCCCTCCCTTCCCCTCGTAAAGCTCTGGGGGTGTTTATTGACGGCGCTAACCTGCACGCCAGTGCCCAGCAATGGGGATCCCCTCTCGACTACCCCGGACTGTTGAGCTGGCTGGGCCAGGGCCGAACCGAGATGGAGGTGCATTTCTACAGCGGCACAGATCCGCACAACCTTAGCCAGCGCCGTTTTCTGGCAGAGCTGAGAAAGTTGGGCTACCGGGTGGTTACCAAGCCGGTCGTCACCCGTGCCGACGGCAGCCGCAAGGCCAATCTGGATGGGGAGCTGATCGTGGATTTAATGACCCTGTATTCCCGCTACGAGACGGTGCTGCTGCTGAGCGGTGATGGGGATTTCGCGCCAGCCCTCCGGCACATCCGCAGCCAAGGCTGCCGGCTGGAGGTAGCCGCCTACCGGCCCAGCACACACCCGGAGCTGATTCGCCTGGCGGATCGCTTTGTCGATCTCTGTGCCTGGCAAGGGACAGGGATCCCAGTGCCCTTACCGGCAAAACAGACGGAGGCCAGCGGCTGAACCTCTGCGGTTCCGGCCAGTTGCTCCCATAATCAAATCAACAACCAACAGCAGACCATTCCTGACCCATCCCCTCAACTTCCAACCTCGATGGAGAGATACCCATGTCCACCCAGTTGTCGCCGCGGTTTGCCGAGGCCATGCGCTACGCCTACCGCTGGCACGCCGCTCAAACCCGCAAGGGAACAGGGATCCCCTACCTCAGCCACCTGCTGGCGGTGGCGTCCATCGCCCTGGAGCACGGCGCCGACGAAGATGAGGCTATTGCCGCCCTGCTCCACGACAGCCTGGAGGATGGCCCCCGCTACATCAGTGAGCCGCGGGCCCAGATCGAACGGGAGTTGCGGGAGCACTTTGGAGAACGGGTGCTGCAGATCATCCTGGGATGCACAGACACCGACGGCGATAGCTCCCTGGGCGAGCCCAAAGAAAACTGGAAAGAGCGCAAAGTGGCCTATCTCAAGCACTTGGAAAGCGCAGATGCCTCAGTCTTGCTGGTGGCCGCCGCTGACAAACTGCACAACGTCCGCTGCATCCTGCGAGACTTTCACCAACTGGGGGATCAGCTCTGGGAGCGCTTCTCCGGCGGCAAAGAGGGATCCCTGTGGTACTACCGGTCGCTGGCGGAGATCCTGGGGCGACGGCTGCCTTCTAGGCTGGCGGTGGAGCTCCAAGAGCTGGTGGTCGAGTTGCAACGGGCAGCCGGGTCGGAGCCGGCAACCGCTTGACAGAGACGACCAGGGCTGAAGAGAATGCTGAGGGCAGCCTTCTTCTTCGCACTCTTCAGGTCACCTGTCTATGGTTCTCGCTGTTGGCACCATTGCTCCAGGGTTCAACACCACTGACACTCACGGCAACCAAGTTTCTCTGGCTGATTTTACCGGGAAAACCGTTGTCCTTTACTTTTACCCCAAAGACGACACCCCCGGCTGCACCAAAGAGGCCTGTGGATTCCGCGATGCTTACGCCGATTACCAAAGCAAAGACGTGGTGGTGTTGGGGGTGAGCATGGACGACCAGGCCTCTCACCAAAAGTTTGCCGAAAAGTACAACTTGCCTTTTCCTCTACTGGTCGATACCAGTGGGGTGATTGCCCGCGCCTACGATGTGGATGGGGGCGGTTACGCCAAGCGGGTGACCTACGTCATCGACGGCGAGGGCAAAATTGCCAAGGTCTATCAGAACATCAACACCGAAACCCATGCCCGCGATATCTTGGCAGACTTGGGCCTGTAAAATCTCTTCGGTTCTTCTCTGAGATCCCGGCCCTTGCGCATGAACGACGACATTCCGGTTGCGCGTCGCCAGTCCACTTCGGTGGAAAAAGCGCAAGGTTCGGCGGCTACCTTGAGGTTGCGCCTGAGCTTGGGGCTGGTAGTGGTTGGGTTGGTGCTCTTGGCGGGTTGGGGGATAGATCAGTTACCTGGATCCCAGCAAGTAGCGGATCCCCCAGTTCTGGAAGAAGCCAGTCAGCCCCCTCTGGCGCAGCCAACTGAGCAGGATAGACGGGTCTCTGTGCTGGGGCACTACGCCTATGCAGAAGCTCCACCGGAGAGCTTGCAGGTGGTGGGCCACTACCACGGTCGAGAGGTGCGCCTGCGCCAGGCGGCTGCCGAGAGCTACCTGCGCATGAGCGCAGCAGCCCAAGCCGACGGGATCCGCCTCGTCCCTATCTCTGGGTTTCGCTCGATAGCGGAGCAGGAGTTTTTGTTTTTTCAGGTGGCCCAATCGCGGGCCTTGCGACCGGAAGAACGGGCGGCGCTCAGCGCTCCCCCTGGCTACAGCGAGCATCACACGGGCTATGCCATCGACATTGGCGATGCCCAGTTCCCTCAATGGGATACCCAGGAGGCCTTTGAGACCACCCCTGCCTTCCGCTGGCTGGAGAAGAATGCTGCTCGCTTTGGCTTTGAGCTGTCCTTTCCCCGCGGCAACCCACAGGGGGTGAGTTACGAACCCTGGCACTGGCGCTTTGTGGGCGACCGCCACAGCCTGGAGACCTTCTACAAGCGCTAACAACTCCCCTCTCCCTCCGGGAGAGGGGACGGGGGTGAGGGCCAAAAAGCGGATGACGCGATTCGAACGCGCGACCGTCTCGTTGGCAACGAGAAGCTCTACCACTGAGCTACATCCGCATGGGACATCTATCATGGCAAGTTTTGCGGTCGTTTGTCAAGCCAGGGATCCCTGTTCCAGAATGAGAGAAGTTTATCTTTCTTTGCAGTTGCGTCAGCCCCTGGCGGGGCTCATTTGAGGGGATCACGATGCGGGTAGCCATTATCGGAGCAGGGTTGGCCGGCTTGGTCACAGGGGTTGATTTGGCGGAAGCGGGGCACCAGGTGCAGATCTACGAGGCGCGGCCCTTTGTGGGCGGCAAGGTGGGCTCCTGGCAGGATGCCGAGGGCAACCACATCGAGATGGGCCTCCATGTTTTTTTCTGCAACTACAGCAACTTGTTTGCCCTGATGAAGAAGGTGGGGGCCTACGAGAACCTGTTGCCTAAGCAGCACATCCACACCTTTGTCAACCGCGGCGGGCACACGGGCAGCCTCGATTTTCGCTTTCCCCTGGGGGCGCCCTTCAACGGCCTCAAGGCCTTCTTCACGACAGAGCAGCTCTCCTGGGCCGATAAACTGCGCAACGCCCTAGCGCTGGGCACCAGCCCTCTGATTCGTGGCCTGCTGGACTACGAAGGGGCAATGCGGCAGATTCGCGCCTTGGATCGGCTGAGCTTTGCCGAGTGGTTCCGCCGCCACGGCGGATCCGAGGCTAGCTTGAAGCGGATGTGGAACCCGATTGCCTATGCCCTGGGCTTCATCGATACGGAGCAGATTTCCGCCCGCTGCATGCTGACCATTTTTCAGATGTTTGCCAGCAAAACAGACGCCTCCAAGCTCAACCTCCTCAAGGGATCCCCGGACAATTACCTTACCCAGCCCATTGTCCGCTACCTGCAAGCCCGCGGCGGTCAGGTTTACACCCGCCGGGGAGTCAGCCGCATCGAAGTCAACGACTCCCCTCCCTACGCGGTAACCGGCTTGGTCTTGGCCAATGGCGAGCGGGTAGAAGCAGATGTGTATGTGTGTGCAACAGCCGTGGAGGGTGCCAAACGGCTGATCCCACAGGTGTGGCGGCAGTGGCCCCAGTTCGACAACCTCTACAAGCTGGAATCCGTACCTGTGGCAACGGTGCAATTGCGCTTCGATGGCTGGGTGACGGAGCTGAAGGGCCAGGCCAAACGCGCCGCCGACCACCCGCAGCCGCTTGGCATCGATAACCTCCTCTACACCGCCGATGCCGATTTCTCCTGCTTTGCTGATCTCGCCCTCACCAGCCCCGCCGATTACTACAAACCCGGCCAGGGATCCCTGCTGCAATGCGTGCTTACGCCGGGGGATCCCTTCATCTCCATGCCCAACGAGCAGATTGCCCAGCACGTGCTGCACCAAGTGCACGAGCTCTTCCCCTCCTCGCGGCAACTGAACCTGACCTGGTACAGCGTGGTCAAGCTGGCCCACTCCCTCTACCGAGAAGCGCCGGGCATGGATCCCTATCGCCCGCAGCAGAAGACCCCTGTGCCCAACTTCTTCTTTGCCGGCAGCTACACCGCCCAAGACTACATCGACAGCATGGAAGGGGCCACCCTCTCCGGCCATCTGGCCGCCCAGGCCATCCTGGCCGCCTGTCGGGATCCTCAGCCGTCGGCTTAGCGGGCGGTCTATGAAGATTGCAGCAGGTAGAGCACCGTAAAAACGCCAATACCCAGCAAAGCAACAGCGGTGGTCAAGTGGTTATTAGCCTGGGATCGGTGCTCGGCCAAAAAGGCTTCAGGAGGCTTGAGGGCAAGGGTGAACCGCCCCCCGGTAACGGGTTTTCGGATCACGGGCTCCCCAGCCTCGAAGCGCACCTGACCCATGGCAAAAGCCATTTCGTCCACCGGGATCGCCCACTCCTTGTAGGTGAAGAAGCGGGTGGAGCGATTTTCGGATCCCAGGCGAGGAGCATAGGGCCTGAGATCGAAAAGGCAGCGGCTGGGGCTTTGGCCGGGGAAAACCCGCTCCTCCACCATCAGCTTTGGCTCTATCTCTGCCCCACTGGGATCCACCCGCACCCGTCCCGTTTCATCTTCGAGGAAAAAGGGAATCTGGCGCACCGCCGAGTGAAGGGTTTCGCGGCGGGTGTTGGTCTCTCTCTCGAGAAGGTATTCGCAGTTTGTATGGGGATCGTAGTACACATTGTCATAGTATTTCGTGGAACGGTCAGTTTGAGAAAATTGTGATTTTTCGGGATAGCCGGCGGAAACAGATTTTTGCGGATAACTGGAATAGCCAGCCTTTTTCGGGAACGGATCTAACGCATCTGAGTTGGGGTATTTTTGGAAACGGCCCTCCTTGGGGTAGTTGTAGCTGGGCTTTTTCGGGAAAGAGCCGGAGTCAGAGTAGCTCGAGCCTGGCTTGGGCATCATTTTCCCCGGATAGGTTTTTGAACGGGATCCCGAGAGCCGCGCCTTCTGGTATTCCCTCTCGCTGATCCGTTCGCTGTGGACTACCTCGCCCTCACTATTCAAATACTTGCGATAGCACTCCACCTCCTCATACTCCCAAGAAATCTCGGACTGATAATAGACGCAAGGCTGTCGAGAAAACTCTGACATCAGGGGGCAATTGCTCACAACTTTGCCGTAAACTTGCACTAGATCCGACAGGCCTCTTTGGGAATCAGCCTGACCGGAATTGGCCCCGAGATTGCGAATCTCGGCAGCCTTGAGCAGCCGAGCGGCAGAAAGTTGTTGAACCAACCTCTGGGAACGCAAATAGGCGACAAAGTATGTTAGGGAGCCGGGAAGACAAAGCAGCCCAAAGAAAGCCAGCCAGTTCATAAAAGCCTTCTTTTTTGTGGTGAGAAGCGAGGATGGCCCTATGCTAGCAGCTATCCATCAGACAGCATTTAAGGGAAGTTTAAGGCAGCTGCAAGTTACCGGCCTTTTGAACTTCACCCTGCCCGCTCGGATCGGCTTCCTCGCAAAGTCTCCAGAAAGGCATAGACTGCCGGCGGATGCAGCGCCGAGGCCAGCACGGCAGCCCCGATCACCCGCTCCAGCGGGACGGGCAGACGGCGGATCTGGATCCCTGGGGGAATAGGGATGGCAGCCAGGCGAGGCAAAATGGCCGCTCCCAGGCCCTGCGCCACCATGTTGACGATGGTGGAATCTTCTTTGACTAGGTAGGCCACCTTAAGGGTTTGGTGGGCCGCCTCCCAGTGGTTGCGCACCGCTGTGGTGCATTCAGCGTAGTTGTAGAGAATGTAGGAAAAACGGGAAAGATCCGCCCAGGTCACGGCTTCCGGCAGAGGGCCAAAGCTCTCCGGCACCAACAGAATGAACTCGTCGCGAGCGATCTCCCACGTCTGCAGATCCTCGGCAGCTCGCGGCAGCGGCAACAGGCCGATATCCACCTGGCCCGAGCGCAGCAGATGTTCCACAGTGGCCGGATCTGCTTCCGTGAGGGTAAGGGTAACTTGCGGAAATTGCTGGCGAAAGCGGGCGATCACCGGTGGCAACAGGTGCGTGGCAGCGCTGCGAAAGGCAGCAACCCGCACACTTCCCCCACGTAAGCCTTTTTCCAGGTTGGCCTCGTAGTCCATCTGTTCGCGCAATTGCAGCATCTTGCGGGCATAGCGCAGTAACCGCTCTCCCACCGGAGTTGGACGTGCCCCAAACCGACCGCGCACCAACAGGGTTACCCCCAGTTCTTCTTCCAGACTGGCGATGGCCCGGCTCACCGCCGACTGGGAAATGTGCAGTTGCAGGGCGGCTTCGCTGAAATTCCCCTTCTCCACCACTGCCACCCAGGCTTGCAGTTGCGAGATGTTCATCGATGCCATCTATTCGATCTGCGCATAGATGTGATGTTATCTCAGGTTTGAACCTCTCGCTGAGGCTGACTAAACTACAACGTACAGCTTTTTTCCGCTGGATGGAAGTCTTGCCAATCGGCAAGGCAGCTATTCCCCAGAAAGTACAGAAGATACCTCTGTTGTGCTGGGGCCAGTATGACTGAAAAAAGCTGGAATTCTGCTTCACAGTGGAAAAAATACCTTCTGGCTGTCTCTGAACAATTAGGCGTGCCTATGTCCAGATCTATGTTTGCTCTCTTGCCTTTTCATCAGTTTCGAGATACTCCCGGCGTGCGGTTTTTCGATATCACCATCCCCCGATCCAATGCCCGCGATCTGGTTTATCACGAAGGGCCAGCCGTCAGCCCTCCCGACAATCCTCAGGGCTATTGGCAGTTTTACCTACATCCCCACCAAGAAGACAATTTGTTGGCTCTGTGGGGAGGACGAACCTTTTACTTGGTCAACTTTAGCTGGCGGGATCCCTTTCACATTGTGCGCCTGGAGGCGAATCGAGGCATTTTGCGCATTCCTCCTGGCACCTTTCACCGTTCTGTTTCCGACCCCGAGGGATCCATCGTTTTAAACCAGGCGGTGCGCGACGAAAAAGCTGTTGTGGAAAAGGAATTTCGCATCTACGACAGCAGCCGTATTCCGCGTTTGTTGCAAGTCATCTCGGCGGCTGCCCCTGTGCCCCGCATCTGCGCCTGAGCTAGCCTCAGCCAATTGGCTCTGGCGAACCAAGCCCTTTTCCCCTACTATCTAGGCGGGGAAGATGGGTTGAGGACGGTTATGCAGGCGGTGATTTTGGCAGGGGGGCAGGGGACTCGCTTACGGCCTTTGACCCTATGGCAGCCAAAGCCCTTGCTGCCTTTGTTGGAGGTACCCTTTTTGCACTGGCTGATCGGGCGCTGCCGCCGGGCCGCCCTGACAGACATTTTACTCAGCGTGGGGTATCTGGGCAGACAAATCGAGGCGGCTCTTGGAGATGGCGCCGCTTGGGGAGTAAAGCTCCGCTACATCGTCGAGGAGACGCCGCTAGACACAGCGGGAGCTTTGGTGCTGGCCCAACCCTACTTCAGCGGGGATCCCCTCGTAGTCTTCAATGCCGATATCCTCACCGATCTGGATTTGTTAGCTTTGATACAGTGCCACCTGCAGAGTGGGGCCGTTGCCACCCTTACCCTTGCCCGCGTGGAGGACATCACCGCCTATGGCCTAGTGGAGGTGGGGGAAGGGGGCCGGATCCAATCCTTTCGGGAAAAGCCCACCGCTGCCGAAGCTCTCACCCTCACCACCAACACCATCAACGCCGGCACCTACGTCCTTGATCCAGCTATTTTCAAAGACTACCCCAGCGGGGATCCCCTCAGCTTTGAGCGGCGTGTCTTCCCCGATTTGCTGCGGCAGGGGCGACGGCTGCAAGCCTACCTGCACACTGGTTACTGGCGGGATCTGGGCACGCCGGCCAGCTACTACCACGGCCAACTGGACATTCTCCTGGGCCGGATGACAGACTTTCCTCTCGAGGATGTGGAAGCAAAGGCGCCGGGGGTATGGGTTCACAAAACGGCTGAGATCCACCCCAACGCCCAGCTACAAGCCCCCTGCTACATCGGCGCTCACACGCACCTGGGCTCCCAGGCTCAAGTCCCCGCTGGCACCATCCTCGGCAGCTACAGTTGGGTCAATGGATCCCTGGAGCCGGGGGTCTATGGGCCGGGCCTCCTGGTAGTCTAGGTTAAAGGCCAGTTAAGCACCCAAGCATCCAAGACACAGCTAGCCAAAGATGGAGCTACCGCAAACTGGGGAACGCTGGGATCCCTACCTTGCCGCTGTAGCCGCCCGCTTCAACCGGGAGCTGGAGGTGCAGCTAGGTCGGGCCAGTTGGCAGCTTCCCCCCGACCTGGAGCAGTTGCCCTTTTGGCAAGCCCAAGAGCGGGATCACCTCCAGGAACGCCTGGGGATCCCTTTTTGGCAATTGCGCGCCCCCAAAAAGCGGGAAGCCTGCTTGGATCTGGGCTGTGGAGTGAGTTTCCTGACCTATCCCTGGAACGACTGGCAGGCTCACTTTTACGGCCATGAGCTGAGTGGGGGGATCGTGCGCTTTGTGCGCTCGCGAGCACCGCAGCTTAACTCCAAGCTGTTCAAGTCGATGCAGCAGGGATCCGCCCATCACCTGGAGAACTACGGGCCAGAGCAGTTCGATCTGGCCATTGCTACAGGATTTTTGTACTACTACCCGATAGATTACTTTGATGCGGTTTGGGCAGAACTGATGCGGGTGTTGCGTCCGGCTGCACCAGTGATTATCGAAGTGGTCAATCCTGAATCGGTGTGGGCCGAACAGTGGGGGTTGATTGAGCTATTCAAAGGCAGCGAACCGATTCTCACACCCCTACAGGAGTGGGAGCGGCGCATCGCTGACTTGGGCGGCAAAATCCAGAAACAGGCCAGTGGCGAGCTATTTACCACCTATTGGATTCAGCGCAAGTACTAAACGGGCTTGGCGTCGGTTTTCCCATACCCAGACGGAAGGGATCCCGCCAAGGCTTTCGTCAACAATGTAAACGTGTAAACGAAACGCCAAAAACGGTCACCCGATCCCTCGAAAAAGCTGTGGGGGTGGGGATATCCTGAAGTAGGCAGCAACAGATCCAGTACAAAGTTGAGCTGTGGCTCGCTCGCCAACAGGGTGGCTGTTACGCCAGTGAGGCAGCCCACGAGGCTAACATGGAAAGGCGGTCTTTTTTACAAAAGTTACTCCTGGTTGCTGCCGGCCTTGGTCTCTCTCCTGGCTGGTTGGTGGGTCAGGCTGAGCGCTATGGGCAAGCTTTGGCGGCCAGCTCCCGCAAGTTGGCTCTCTTGATAGGTATTAACCGCTACCCTGGTGAGGGATCCCCGCTGCAGGGCTGTGTGACCGATGTGGAGCTGCAGCGGGAGCTGCTCTTGTATCGCTTTGGCTTTGAGCCGGCAGAGATTCTCACCCTCACCGATGGGGCCGCCACGTCGAGTGGGATCCAAGCAGCCTTTGCGGAGCACTTGGGGGGTTCAAGTCAGGCGGCGGAAACAGTGGTCGTGCAGTTTAGCGGCTACGGCCAGTGGCGGGCGGGATCGGCGCCAGGCCAGTGGCAGCCGGTGCTGCTGTTGTCTGGCTCTGAAGGAATGGCGGTGATGGAGCTAGACAGCTTTTTCCGGCTTGTGGAAGGCTTGGGCACCGCCCAGATCACCACTCTGCTGGACTGTGGCTTCACCCATGTCTTGCCGTCGGTGCGAGGCAATTTGCAACTGCGTTCCCGCCCCCCAGCCGGGAAAGGAGCAGGATCTGCCGCCTCAGACTCCTCGGAACCGCAGCGGGTTTGGCCGTCTCCGCCCAAGGGCTTGTTGATTGCCGCCACCACTCCCCAAGACTTGGCAGCAGAAGCCGCTTGGCCAGGATTCTACGCTGGAGTACTCACCTATCTGCTGACGCAGTACCTGTGGGAAAGCACACCTGCCACTCGCCTGCTGGTGGCCTTCAACCAAGTGGCCAGCCGGCGGGAGCTGGGCCTGTTTGCCTGTCAGCGCCCCATCTTGGAGGGCAAAGAAACGGCTCGACGCATCCCGCCCTACTTCCTCACCCCCCCTCAGGTGGCAGTCAGCGGCGTGATCCAGGAAGTGAAGGGGAATCGGGCTCAGGTGTGGCTGGGTGGGATCCCACCGGCGGCGCTGGGTGGTCTGCAGCCGGGTACTCTTTTGGCTCCCCTTGCTGCCGAGTCTTCCACCACCTCGCCGGTGCCGCTGCTGATTCGTTCTCGCAGCGGGCTGTTGGCACAGGTGCAGCCGGCCAACGGGGAAGGGCAGTGTCCTCCGGTGGGGACGCTGGTGCGGGAGCAGTTGCGCAGCCTCTCCAGCAGCCTCAAGCTTTTGGTGGGTCTGGAAGACAACTTGG
>NZ_JANSIR010000108.1:58348-59160 GCF_047462155.1 Synechococcus sp. OH2 | reverse complement strand
GTCGCGTTGAAAAAGTGGATCTGACCAACGCCATTGCCGGCCATAGCTGGATGGAGACAGCTAACCCGCGCGAGCGCCAGGTGGATTGCCTGCTGGGCCGCATTACTCCAGAAATGGCCGCTGCCTTTCAAGCAGACGCTCTGCCCAAGCTTTTGGAAGTCAACGGCTACAGCCTCTTTTGGCCGGGGCGAGAATTGCTGCTCAATTCCTGCGGGCCGGCTGGGGAAGCTGCGGCTATGGCGGTGCAACGGCTGGTGCCTCGTCTAGCCCATCTGCTGGCGGCCAAACGTCTGCGGGCTACCCTCAACGCGGCTACCTCGCCGCTGGCGGTGGTGGGGGAATTGTCCACCAGAAGTAAAGCCCCCTTGCGGGCGCCACGGTTTGCCCAAGGGGCCTCTGCTCTTGCCGAGCCAGGCATCCCACGCTTTATGCGCGGGGATCCCTTGCATCTCACCCTGCGCAACGAAGGCGAGCAGGATCTGTTCGGCTACCTGTTGATGGTCGATTCCAGCGGGCAACTGCACCTGTTGGCTCCCGTACCCCAGGAGGACTTTGCCCTGCCGCTGCGCCTAGAGGCCAAGGGCAGCCTGACTTTGCCACCCCTGCCTGAGGTGGCCGGTGAGTCGCGCTCTGCCGTCAATCCCGATCTGCTCACCTGCCATGCCCAGGGGCTGACCGAGCTATTGTTTGTGGCCAGTACTCGCCCCTTATCGGCCAGCTTGGAAGCCCTCAAAGCCATGGTCCGTCAGCAGGGGATAACCCGTTCGCCGATGTTGCTCAGCAAACCGCTGGAGTGGACGCAGATGCTGCTA
>NZ_JANSIR010000108.1:56231-58221 GCF_047462155.1 Synechococcus sp. OH2 | reverse complement strand
ACCCGTCGTCCGCCCGAAGGAGATCCCGACCTGCGCTGGCTGGATCCCAGCCAGGCTGTTACCCTTTCCCTCACCTATTTGCTGGTTTAGCTCAGCAGCAGGGCAAACAGGCCACAGAGGGCAATGCCGTCGAAAACGCCGGCCCCGCCAATGCTGAGAATGCCCGAGCAATTGCGCCGCAACACCTCCGGCAGGTGCAGCAGATCGGCTCCGATCACCGTGCCCAAAACCCCGCCGGCAAAGGCCACCGCCGGCGCCTGATCCCCCGCCCAGAACAAAGCGGCTAAGGCTGCCGTGGCCGGGGCAATCAGAGGATTCATCTGAATGCCGATCCCGGGCACCACTTGGGAAGCGTAGTAGCTAACCACCGTTACCAGTGCCGTTACGGCCAGGATCAACAGCCCATCAGCCCGCCCAAATTGGTACAGGGCCAAGAGCACCGGGATCAGCCCTCCACCCACGTTGAGGGCAACCACCGTCTCCTGGGAGATTTTGGCCAACGGGATCCCCCAAAATTGCCGCATCCACAGGCTGGCCAGATCCTCTACCAGAGTTACCTCGCACTTGACGCGATAGAGAGGAATATTGACCGAGCTGCCCACCAAGATGGCCAGCAGCAGCAACAGCGCCCCCTCCCGCGAGAACCCCAGCTTCCCCACTGCCAGCGCCACCACGTCCACCGCTAGCCCCAGCCAGAGGAAGGGCAGCAGCAGCACCAGCATCAAAAACAGCAACAGCGAGAACGGTAGGTAGAACATGGCAGGGATCCCCAGCTTTCCTCCAGCCTATCAGGACTCCGTCTAACTTTTCTTGGCCTCAGAGGGCAAGTAAGAAGTTAGGTTTGCAACTACAGATCATTTGCCTGAGGCGCCTCAAGATTGTCTAGAGACCAAAAATAGTGTTGCGGATATCCCGAGAAATGCTGTGGCCGGCCTCCCGATCGCTAGGGGTTTTGGACAGGCTAATTTGGTAGCGTCTATCCCCGTGAAAGCAAATCCTGACATGATTATCTTCCGCGATGACCTCAAAACCAAGCTCTTCCAACCTTTTTCTGTAATAATCACTCCACCCATTATAGTCTGAAGACAAGCTGTCTACAGATTCCCTAATTCTCCGACGATGATCATCACCCTCGTTTGCTTCGTTATTCTCAAACAAGTTTCTAAGTATATGCTGGACTCTGCTCCCTTCGTGTACGTTATTAATTTTCTCTCTCAGGATTTCTAAAATAAAACTCTTAGCTTCTTGTGGGTAAAACTCCTTCTCGGTTATTTTCAAGACTATATCTATTTCCGACGGCTCGTACCTTGTATAATGCCCTCTTCCCTGGAGAATTGTAGACAGAGTCTTTTCATAACCTTCTATGCCAGTCTTCAGCGTCTTTATTTCCTCATCCCTTTGTTGAAGCTGTAGTCTCAGCTCTGTAATCTCGTCTGCGTCTGCATGGAACTGCTCCGCACGCAGCCTCTCTATCTCTGCTTGGAGACTTCGCACTTGCCGATCTTTGTCTTGGAGCTGTTGCAAAAGCTGACGCCGCTCGGCCAACTGGGCCTCAAGTTCTTGGAGCCGCCTGTTTCTTCGCTGAAGCTCTTCCCGCAGCCTAGAAAGTTCTTTCTCGCCTTCCTCAATTTGCCAGCGGAGCTCCTCGATTCTTTGCTCCCGGCGGCGGAGCTCTTCTTGCAAGCGCCGTTGCTCGACCAGTTGTGCTTCCAGATCTTGGACTTGCTTGCTGCTCTGCTGAAGCCGGGTTTGGAGCTCTGCCAGTTCCGCTTGCCGGTTCTGCAACTCCTCCTCTCTGGCCTGGACTTGCCGGGACAAGTCTCCGACGAGACCCTGCCATCTTTGCAGATCGGCAACCAGTCTTTGAATTTCTTCCTCCTTCCGCGCAGACCGATTCTGTAGCTCTTCAATCTCTGCTTGGAGGCTTTGCACTCGCCGATCTCTGTCTTGGAGCTGTTCCAAAAGCTGACGCCGCTCGGCCAACTGGGCT
>NZ_JANSIR010000108.1:43719-56221 GCF_047462155.1 Synechococcus sp. OH2 | reverse complement strand
GCTCTTCCCGCAGCCTAGAAAGTTCTTTCTCGCCTTCCTCAATTTGCCGGCAGAGCTCCTCGATTCTTTGCTCCCGGCGGCGGAGCTCTTCTTGCAAGCGCTGTTGCTCGGCCAGCTGCGCTTCCAGATCTTGGACTTGCTCGCTGGTCTGCTGAAGCTGGGTTTGGAGCTCTGTCAGTTCCGCTTGCCGGTTCTGCAACTCCTCCTCTCTGGCCTGGACTTGCCGGGACAAGTCTCCGACGAGACCCTGCCATCTTTGAATTTCTTCCTCCTTCCGCGCAGACTGGTCCTGTAGCTCTTCAATCTTTGCTTGGAGGCTTTGCACTTGCCGATCTTTGTCTTGGAGCTGTTGCAAAAGCTGACGCCGCTCGGCCAACTGGGCTTCAAGTTCTTGGAGCTGCTCGCTTTTTTGCCGAAGCTGATCCCGCAGCCTAGAAAGTTCTTTCTCGCCTTCCTCAATTTGCCAGCGGAGCTCTTCTTTCAAGCGCTGTTGCTCGGCCAGCTGTGCTTCCAGATCTTGGACTTGCTTGCTGCTCTGCTGAAGCCGGGTTTGGAGCTCTGTCAGTTCCGCTTGCCGGTTCTGCAGCTTCTCGTCCCTCTCCTGGACTTGCCGGGACAAGTCTCCGACGAGACCCCGCCATCTTTGAATTTCTTCCTCCTTCCGCGCAGACCGGTTCTGTAGCTCTTCAATCTCTGCTTGGAGGAGGCTTTGCACGCGCTGATCCCTGTCTCGGGCAGAAGACCAAGCAATCCTCGAGGCTACTGCGTTCCCGGCTCCAACCACCAGAGCCACTCTGAGGGCTCTGCCGAGGTCAGATTGAGGCAAAGCGGCAATACTAGCAGCGGTGAGCGTGGTGACGATGTGGACGTAGAGCGGCTTACGTATGTCCATTGGGAGTGCTGAGTGATCAGAAACCTAAAACTCAGGGTAATCGATGAAGTCAGTGAGGTCTGCACAAAATACTACACAAAGAAGGAAGAAAGCTTGAAGGGTTGTTAAGTTACAAGGGATCCAAAAAAGAAAGTAGACTTCAACGTTGCCGCATTTGCTGCTCTAAAGCGTCCCCCAGGCCATTTCCGACAAAATTGATGCTCGGTATGTTGAGATCTTCCCTGCACTGCCAGCTTGCTTCCGCGCAGTGCTAGGACGTGAATAAATTGCAGTTGCAATGGTTTGCTACCCTAAGGGGTTGACGCTTTAGGAGCCTGCAGACCACTGATGCAAGCGGATGCTGCCTTCCACCCGCTTTTGGTAAGGTTTTCCTCCGCCAACGGACTGTCTGCCCGCAACTTCTTCGTTGCCCATAGTCGCCCTAAAGGAGGGCCGCCTGGGCAACCCTCAAGGGATCCCGGCCACTCCTGTTTGGCGGGCAGCCTGGATCACGGCGGCGGCCACCTGGGGAACTACCCGCCCGTCGAAGACTGAGGGAATGATCCACTGGGGATCCAAATCTTCAGGTGGGATCAAATTGGCAATGGCCTGGGCGGCAGCCAGGCACATCTCGGTGTTAATCTGCTTGGCGCGGCAATCCAGAGCACCGCGAAATACCGCCGGAAAGGCCAACACATTGTTGATCTGGTTGGGGTAGTCGCTGCGCCCGGTGGCCATCACCGCCACCCGACCGCTCACCAGCTCCGGCTGAATCTCTGGCACCGGGTTGGCCAGGGCAAAGACAATGGGATCCGGCGCCATCTTTTCCACCATCTCTGGGGTCAAGGCATTGGCCACGCTCACCCCAATGAACACATCTGCCCCCACCAAGGCATCTGCCAGGGATCCGCTCTTCTCAACGGCAATGGCAGCTTTCTCGGGGGTGAGGTCGGTGCGGGAGCGGCTGAGGATCCCTTGGCGGTCACAGACCACGATGTGGGCTGCCCCAGCCCGCCGCAGCAGTTGCGTTACCGCAATCCCGGCTGCTCCTGCCCCGTTGAGGACAATGCGCACCTCGTCTAGGTTTTTTTTGACCACCTTCAAGGCGTTCAGCAAGGCGGCCAGCACGACAATGGCGGTGCCGTGTTGATCGTCGTGGAACACTGGCAGGCTGAGACGGGCCTTGAGCTGGGACTCGATGGCAAAGCAGCGGGGGGCGCTAATGTCCTCCAGGTTAAAGCCGCCAAACCCCGGCGCCAGGCGCACCACTGTCTCCACGATTTCTCCCACATCCTGGGTAGCCAGGCAGAGGGGGAAAGCATCGATATCGGCAAAGCGCTTAAACAGAGCTGCCTTCCCCTCCATCACCGGCAGAGCGGCCTCCGGGCCGATATTCCCCAGGCCCAGCACGGCGCTGCCGTCAGTAACAATGCCAACGCAATTCCCTTTAATGGTGTATTCATAGACAGCACTGGGATCGGCGGCAATCTCCAGGGCCACCCGGCCCACGCCTGGGGTATAGGCCATGGCCAGATCGGCAGCGCTCTCCAGGGGGCTTTTGGCCACCACCTGCAACTTTCCCCCCCGATGCAGCTCAAAGGTGCGATCCACCACCCGCTCCACCTTCACGTTGGGCAAAGAGGCAACAGCAGCGTAAATTTGCTGGGCGTGCTCGCTGCTGACGGCATCCACGCAGATTTCCCGCACCGTTTCGGCTGCTGATTGGTGGATGAGGTCAATCTGGCTGAGGCTGCCTCCCACCTCGGCAATGGCTTGGGTAACACGGGCCAGCGCCCCCGGCTGGTTGGGCAGACGTAGACGTAGGGCAATGCTGTAGCTGGAGCTGGGGGTGAGTTTTGCCATAGCTTTCTATGGTAGAAGAAAAATTGCTTTCAGCAGAGCACGCTCCTTAACGCTGAGCTCTCTGGTTGCGCCGATCCTCAACTCCCTTCTCCCTCTGGAAGAAGGGTTTCCCCGACTCAGTACACATCGGTGGAATAAGCGTAGGATTGAGAAATCCTGCAGACAGGCAACCCTCCTTCCTGCATATGACAACCTCTGCTGCGGCAACTGCCGACTCCGACCTCAATACTTTTGCCGATTGGCTGGAAGGTTACTACAGCAACCGCGCCCAAGCAATGGCAGAACCGGTCTGGTTTGTGCCGGTGAGCCTTTGGTACGTGCGCCTTCCCCACCTCTTTTCAGAAGGAATCGGCTTTTTTACCGAGCAATTTAACGAGCACACACCGGGCCGATTTTACCGCAGCCGAGTGCTGCAGGTGTTGGCCGATCCCTTGCGGATTGAGAACTATAAGTTACGGGATCAAGCAGCTTGGGCAGGCGCCTCCCAGGAGCCGCAGCGCTTGGCGCAGCTTTCGTTGTCCGACCTGGAGCACTTGCCCGGCTGTCGTATTTTGGTGGAGAAACGCCCAGGCTGCTTTCACGGCGAGATGCTGCCCGGCGGCGGCTGCCGTCTCAACCCCGGCGACAGCACCTACATCCACATCGAATTTGACCTCACGGCTCAGGAATTCATCACCTGGGATCGCGGCTTTGACGCCACCAGTGGTCAACAAACTTGGGGATCCCGCGCCGGCCCCTACTGCTACCAGAAAGGGATCCCTCCTCGCCCTTGGGGAGAGGGGGACAGAGGGTGAAAGCCGGATCAAAGGCTAGGGGAACAAAAAAGGAAACAGGTCGCGCAACCCTTTGCGCAGCTTGAGCAAAAAGATCAGCCGCTCCACCTCTGGAGAAACAGATCCGGTTTCGGGCCGGGCTGCCAGGGCTGCTTGGAGTTGCAGAGCTTCGCCAGCAGTGAGGGGCTGATTATCGACCGGCGAGCGAGCCTGCAAACCTGGCTGCGCCCGCAGCACCTCCTCAGGGATTTCAGAAGCCGGGGGCAAAGCCAAAGCCTGATTCGGCGGATACAGCAGGAACACCAGCAGACTGGCCCATCCACTACTCCTTTTGACCCAATGCTTTCGGTTCACCCCGCCTTATCCTAGCTACCCCAGGGATCCTCAGCCCATCTCCCGGCACCCCAGAACCAACACCGTATAAGCCAAGGAACATCACACCTGCTGGCAGGAGCACTCGATCCAGGCCCGTCAAACGGCCAAGCAAAAGAGAGTCAGCCTTTGGATCCCTATCTTACTCAGGAGCTTGCCCAGGCCGTCTTTTTGCGACGAGCCAAAATCCCCCCTAGCTGGCCATTGCTTCCGAGCGCTCTTGGATCACCCGATCTACAATGCCGTAGGCCTGGGCTTCTGTAGCCGAGAGGTAGAAATCCCGCTCCACATCCCGCTCGATTTTCTCCAGCGGCTGGCCAGTCATTTGCGCCAAGAGCTCATTCATGCGCCGTTTGACCCGCAAAGTTTCGCGGGCGCGAATTTCGATATCGCTGGCCTGGCCTTGGATCGTGCCCAGAGAAGGCTGGTGCAGCATGATGCGGGAGTGGGGCAGGGCAAAGCGTTTTCCCTTGGTGCCGGCAGCCAGCAAAAAGGCCGCCATCGAGGCTGCTTGGCCCACGCAAACGGTAACAATGTCGGGCTTGACGTGGTTCATGGTGTCGTAGATGGCCATCCCCGCCGTTACAGAGCCGCCGGGAGAGTTGATGTACATCACAATATCCTTTTGGGGATCCTGGGAGTTGAGGTAGAGCATCACCCCCACGATAGTATTGGCCAAATTGTCATCGATGGGCTCGCCGATAAACAGGATCCGCTCTTGGTAGAGGCGGTCATCGAGACTGATCCACTGGCTGTAGGGCTCACCGGGCAGACGGTAGGGAACGCGAGGCACTCCAATTGGCATAGGTATCTCCTGACAAAGTATGCAGCACGGAACACTACACAGAACGACACGCTTGCAGGGTTTCTTCCACGCTCAAATCTAGCTGGGGCAAAACCGAGGCAACAATGCGTTCAGGGCCGGTTTTAACCTCGTCTTCGTATTCCCCACCAACCGAGCGAACACGGAAACGAACTGCTTGGCAGGATCCCCAATCCAGTATTCCGGGATCCCACCGGTAGCATAGTCTTTGCGTTTGTCTTGATAATCGCGTTTTTCATTCACCAGCAGCGGTGGGGGCATGTGCAGCCGAAATTCTGCAATCAGAAACAGCTCAACGGGGGTGTTAATGCGCTCCTCAGTTCGCACTTCCCGGATATACCCGTCTTCAAGTTCAAGCCGTCCTTCATAAGGCCAGTCCGTGAGGCGTAGGTACTCCTCCGCCGTTAAAGGCTGTACAGGGACTTGAACCATTGACGGATCCCGCTGTTTTAATTTTTGGCTGTTGCCAACTTCGGCAGGACTTTGGAGCTGGTCAGCACCTGATCGATAAGGCCGTAGGCCTTGGCCTCTTCCGGAGTCATGAAAAACAGCCGCTCTGTGTCCTTCTTGATGCGCTCCAGAGGCTGACCCGTGCTGCGGGATAGTTCCTCCAACATCATGTTGCGCAGGGTCAAGATCTCGCGGGTGCGAATTTCAATATCGCTGGCCTGTCCGCGAGTGCCACCGTAGGGCTGATGCAGCACGATTGTGGCATTGGGCAAGCTGGCCCGGAACCCTTTGGCGCCCGCTGCCAACAGCATGGCCGCCATGCCAATGGCATTGCCAATGCAGATGGTATGCACCGGCGGCTTGATGTAGTTCATCGTATCCAGAATGGCAAACGCTGCCGTGTCGTAGTTGTAAGTGCCCGTCGAGTTAATGTACATCTTGATCGGCTTTTCCCGATCCTCGTACTGCAAATACAGCAGTTGTTCCACAATCAGCTTGGTGACGTTGGCATTCGACTCCTCTGCTAGGGGCAGGCCCAGGTAGACAATGCGCTCCTGCAGCAGCAGCGAGGCCAAATCGGGAGGCGGAGTCCGAACCGGAGCGCCGCCATAGTAGTAGGTCGATTGCACCATGCCAAAGTTCTCCTACGGCCAATCCCTTGACTCTAAAGACCACTGCCTAGAACAACAACACAGACGAAGGATAAGAGCAAGGGATCCGAGAACAGCAGCGGATCCCTTGTCTTCCTAGGAACCAGAACCGGAAGGGGAGACTCAGATGTCCCGCGGCAGCTTTACTCCGCTCCCTGCGGCAAGAGAACCCGCTCCGGCTCTGTGACCAGCACCTTGGGCTTACGCTCCTCGTCCACATCGATGAGGACTTCCGAGCCCTCTTTGACATGGCCAGTCAGGATCTCTTCCGCCAAGATGTCTTCCAACAGGCGCTGAATAGCGCGGCGCAGCGGACGTGCCCCATAGCTGGGGTTGTAGCCCTCCTCCACCAGCAGATCCTTGAAGCGATCGCTGACCGTGAGGTAAATTTTCTTCTCCCTCATGCGGTCGAACACTTCCTTGAGCAGGATATCAGCGATCTGCTTCACTTCATCCCTGGTCAGTTGCCGGAAGACGATGATCTCGTCCACCCGGTTGAGGAACTCGGGGCGGAAGTACTGCTTTAGCTCCTCGTGCACCAGGTTGCGGATGCGGTTGTAGTTCGCATCTTCGTCGTTGGTGTTGAACTCGAAGCCGAGGCTGCCACCACCCTTCTCGATGACCTTCGAGCCAATGTTAGAGGTCATCACGATTAGGGTGTTTTTGAAGTCCACCGTGCGGCCCTTGGCGTCGGTCAGGCGGCCATCCTCTAGGATCTGCAACAGCAGGTTGAACACATCCGGGTGGGCTTTCTCGATCTCGTCGAAGAGCACCACCGTGTAGGGACGGCGCCGCACCGCTTCCGTGAGCTGGCCCCCCTCGTTGTAGCCGACATATCCGGGCGGGGATCCGATCAGCTTGCTGACCGTGTGCCGCTCCATGTACTCCGACATGTCGAGGCGAATCATGGCCGACTCGGAGCCGAAGAAGTAGGCCGCCAGGGCCTTGGTCAGCTCGGTTTTGCCTACCCCTGTTGGGCCGGAGAAGATGAAGCTGGCGATGGGGCGGTTGGGGTTTTTTAGCCCCACGCGAGCGCGACGAATGGCACGGGAAATGGCCCGCACCGCCTCATCTTGGCCGATGATGCGCTGGTGCAGGGTTTCCTCCATGTGCAGCAGCTTCTCGGACTCGCTCTCGGTCAGCTTGGCCACCGGCACCCCTGTCCAGGCGCTCACCACCTGGGCAATGTCCTCTTCGGTGACCTCCGGCATCTCTTCGCGGCTGCTTTCCTCAGCCTTCTTGGCAGCAGCAATGGCGCGGATCTGCTGCTTGATCTCCATCTCCCGATCCCGCAGCTCACCGGCCCTGTCGAAGTCTTGGGCCCGCACTGCGGCATCCTTCTCCTTGAGCACCCGCCGCAGCTCCTGATCCAGCTCCCGCGCCGCCGGCGGCAGTTGCGAGTTGATCAGGCGCACCCGTGAAGCCGCCTCGTCGATGAGGTCGATGGCCTTGTCCGGCAGGAAGCGGTCGGAGATGTACTGGTCGGCCAGCTTGGCCGCTGCCTCCAAAGCCGCGTCGGAGATCTTCAGCTTGTGGTGTTGCTCGTAGCGCTCCCGCAGGCCAAACAGGATCTCGATTGTCTCTGAAACGCTCGGCTCGCCCACCATGATGGGTTGGAAGCGACGCTCCAGAGCGGCATCTCGCTCGATGTGCTTGCGGTACTCATCCAGCGTGGTGGCGCCGATGCACTGCAGTTCGCCGCGGGCCAGGGCGGGCTTGAGGATGTTGGCAGCATCGATGGCCCCTTCGGCAGCCCCGGCCCCGATGAGGGTATGCACCTCGTCGATGACTAGGATGATGTTGCCGGCGTTGCGGATCTCATCCATGATTTTCTTGAGGCGCTCCTCAAACTCGCCGCGGTACTTGGTGCCGGCCACCAACAGGCCGATATCCAGGCTGACTACCCGCTTGTCGGCCAAGATGTCGGGCACATCCCCCTGCACAATGCGCTGGGCCAAACCTTCGGCAATGGCGGTCTTGCCCACGCCCGGCTCGCCGATGAGGACGGGGTTGTTCTTGGTGCGGCGGCCCAAGATCTGGATCACCCGCTCGATCTCCCGCGTCCGACCCACCACCGGATCCAGCTTGCCCTCTTGGGCCAATTGGGTGAGGTTGGAGCCGAATTCGTCCAGGGTTGGCGTTTTGGTGCGGCTGGAGGATCCACCCCCTGCCGTCACTTCGGCGGTCTCGCCCAACATGCGGATCACCTGGGTGCGCACCTTGGACAGATCCACCCCCAGGTTTTCCAGAACGCGGGCGGCTACCCCTTCCCCTTCGCGGATCAGGCCCAGGAGCAGGTGCTCAGTGCCGATGTAGTTGTGGCCGAGCTGGCGAGCTTCCTCCAAGGAGAGCTCCAGCACTCGCTTGGCGCGGGGAGTGAAAGGGATCTCGACAGCCACAAAGCCGGATCCCCGGCCAATAATTTTCTCGACTTCAATGCGGGCGTCCTTCAAGTTCACTCCCATGGACTTGAGAACTTTGGCGGCGACCCCAGTGCCCTCGCCGATTAACCCCAACAAGATTTGCTCGGTGCCAACGAAATTGTGACCTAACCGTCTGGCCTCCTCCTGGGCCAGCATGATCACCTTGATGGCTTTTTCTGTAAAGCGTTCAAACATGATCCTCGGGCTCCCTACGCCTGCATCAAGGCGGACTTGATAGGCCTAATCCTAACACAGGATTCAGGCCAACTAAGGTAGGGTAAATACCCCAGACGAAAAATCATCTGGGATCGTGACGCGCCTGGAGAGATTTGAACTCCCGACACCGTGGTCCGTAGCCACGTGCTCTAGTCCACTGAGCTACAGGCGCAAGCTATCTACCTACAGGAAAAGCAAAACAGCCACGGTTGAAGACCTGTCTCTCCTCTTCAGAGATGGACGCCTATCAGTGTGGCTTAGGTATTCTAGCACAAGAGCGTTTTTGGGAAAGTCCAAGGGGGGTGTAGATATCCGCCAAGGTTCAACGATGCCCTGGCCAGGAGCGCAGAACTTCTCCCCCCACCTCGAGGCCGGCTTGGGAGCTGCTGGCCGTGAGCACCTGGATCCAGACTTGGCCGTTGCGCCGCCACAGGCGGGTTTGTAGATGCCCGGCCAAGGTGTCGCGGCAGTTGCGCCGCATCCCTTGCGGGCCAGGGGTGAAGACGGTTTGCCCAGGCTGCCGTGTATGACCTTCTACTTGGATGCACCAGTGGGATCCCTCACCGCACACCTGCCAGGATCCCCAGGGATCTACCTGCCAGCTTAGCCGCGCTTGGCCGGGCCGCCATTCCAAAAAAGGCTGGGATCCCCACCCATGCAAGCTGATTAAGGCGACTTCTTCGGGGCGGGTGAGCACCTGTCGCTCGGCTCCGGCGCAGGTGAGGCTGAGGCCGGGATGGTCGGGAAAAGCGTTGCACTGGATCCAAAACCAGCGACGAGGGAAGCTCTGCCCCCAGTTTTTTTCGGCGTAGGCGGGGGCCTGCTCGAATGCGTAGCGCCTGCCCCGCCACTCCACCCAGCCGCTGGCCAGGCCGTGGCTCATCAGGATCTGCCAGCCCGGTTCAAAGATGGGCAGATAAGACCAGGCTCCCATGGTGGCCCGCGGCGGGATCCCATAGGGGCAGCAGGGTTGGATGCGATAGAGCCAGCGAACCGGCTCGGCCCGGGTGGGATCTGGCAGGATCCCTTGGTTGAGGTGGGCGCTGTATTGGTAGCCGCTGGCGGTGCGCTGGAAAAAGGTGAGGGGCTCCTGCAGCCCTCGCCAGCTCTCGCCTGGCCCGCCGGAGTGCCCCAAGGCCAGATGCCGCCAACTGGCCCAGAAGCGCTGCGGGTTGGGGAAGGTGCGCCACTGCAGCTCCTCGTCCGGCCCCAACACCTGCGCCATGCCTCCTCGCCTGGGATCGATGGCGTACATGAAGGCAAAGCTGAGGGGCGGATCCCCAGGCAAGGTGACACGGCTGTACCAACCTTCAAAAAACGGCTCGGCACAACCGTCCCAGTGATAGCCGGCATGGGGCAGGGATCCCCCATCCGTTGAGCCGTTTTGCTTAAAGCCCTCTGCCACCGGAGAGCAACTCCTTCGAGAATTACTAGAAGATAGAGAGAAACCTATAGATATCAAAAGAATAATTGTATTGTCTCTATGCCTGTCTGCTTTTAGGATATCAACCAAGCTGAGATTTAAGGATTTCTTTACGAGGGGAATCCGTCGGTCTAGCGGCTTGAACTGAAAAGGTTTTGCTTGGCGCTCACATATTCTGTCAAAGATGAGGTGATCATGACATCACGTCGCAGCTTTTTATTGTCCGCGGGTGCAGCCACAGTGGGTGGGCTTGTGAGTGGCAGCCTAGCACGGGCCAGTACGGGCTACTGGGTTGCTCAAGCCAGCGGCCCGGAAACCCCCAACCTCAGGCTGGGTTTTATTCCGATTGTGGAATCTGCCCCTCTGATCATCGCCAAGGAGAAGGGCTTTTTCGCCAAGCACGGCATGACCGGCGTAGAGGTGTTGAAGCAGGCCAGTTGGCCGGCAGCCCGCGACAACGTGGTGATCGGCTCGGCGGGTGGGGGCATTGACGGCGGGCAGTGGCAGATGCCGATGCCCCATATGATCCACATCGGCGCCATCACCAACAACCAGCCGGTACGCATGGCGGTTCTGTGCCAGTTGATCACCCAAGGCAACGGGATTGCCATTGCCGGAATGCATGCGGGCAAGGGCTTGGGGCTGGATGTTTCCGGAGCCGCAGACTACATCAAAAATTTCAGCGCCAGCAACGGACGCAAATTCAAGGCCGCCCATACCTTCCCCAACGTCAATCAAGATTTTTGGATCCGCTACTGGCTGGCTGCTGGGGGGATAGATCCGGATCAAGACATCGACCTGTTGGCGGTACCCTCTGCCGAGACGGTGCAGGGGATGCGCAATGGCACCATGGATGCTTTTAGCACCGGGGATCCCTGGCCCTACCGGATTGTGGCCGATAAAATCGGCTTCATGGCGGCCCTCACCCAGCAGATTTGGCCTTTTCACCCTGAAGAATACTTGGCCATTCGCGCCGACTGGGTGGAGAAAAACCCCAAGGCCACGCAGGCCACTTTGATGGCGGTCATGGAAGCGCAGCAATGGTGCGACGATCCGGCCAACCGTGAAGAGCTGGTGCGCATCCTTTCGGGGCGTGCTTATCTAAATGTGCCGGTCGAGGTTCTCACGCCTCCTTTTCAGGGCAAGTACGAATTGGGAGACGGCAAGCCGGCTGTTCAAGATTTCAGCGCCGGGCCCCTGTACTGGGAAGATGGGCGGGGCAGCGTCTCCTATCCCTACAAGAGCCATGACCTGTGGTTCTTGACCGAATCGCTGCGTTGGGGCTTCCACGCTCGCTTCCTCAAGGATCTGGATACTGCCCGCCGTCTGGTGGATGAGGTCAACCGCGAAGATCTCTGGCGCGAGGCCGCCCAGGCTTTGGGGGTGAAGAACATTCCCAGCAACACTTCGCGAGGAACGGAGCGTTTCTTCGATGGGGTGGTGTTTGACCCTCAAGATCCCCAGGCCTACTTGAACAGCCTGAAAATCAAGAGGGCCTAGTCTCGGCTCAGGTCAACATAGACGTGCTTCTTGTGTAGTAGAGATCCAGACCATTGGCGAGATTCCATTGAGTTAAAAAAAGCTGGGCCGAGCTGCCCGCTCCCATCAAGTTAAACTGTTAGCCTTGCGCCTTTTGAAGGATTCTGATGAAGATTTCTGAACGCTATGGCGAGGATCGGCTATGTTAGCTCTACTTCACGTTCCGCGGGAATACTCCAGGGATCCCTGCTTCGAGAGACCGGCTCAGCCCCACTGGGACAAGCTCATCCTCTCGATAGCGATGGGGGCGCTGATTTTACTGATTGTTGTGAGAGTTTTGTCGAGCTTGCAGTCCTTGTGTTTGCCCGTCCAAGGAAGAGGCAAGTCTGATCCAAGCTCGTGCTCTGTTGCCAGCACTTTGTAAAACCCCTCGGTCGAGATGTTCTGGGGGCGCAGCAACGGAGAACTGTGTAAAACCCTATCCTCTCTAGGAGCCATGACGACGACACTTTCTTCTCCGACAAAGTCTTCGACGGCCAAGTTCGACTTTGCCAAGTATCGGGATCAGATCCTCCCTCCCGTGGTTGGCATTGCGGGATTTTTGTTGATCTGGCAACTTTTGTCCAGCGCCAACCTGATCCGGCTGCCGGGACCGTGGGATATTTGGATGGATGAGCGCAGCCGTTATCTAATCCTGCATCCTCTGTATCGCAACAGCGACCTCGACCAAGGGCTGCTGTGGCAAACTTTGGCCAGCCTGCAAAGGGTTGCCATCGGCTACTGCAGCGCCGCCTTGGCGGGCATTGCCCTGGGGATCTTGGTGGGCAGCAGCGTGTGGATCAACCGCGCTTTGGATCCCATCTTCCAGTTTTTGCGCATGGTGGCTCCCTTGGCTTGGGTGCCCATCTCCTTGGCGGCTTTGCAGCGCAATGAGCCGGCTGCCCTGTTTGTTATTTTCATCACCTCTATCTGGCCCATTTTGATCAACACAGCGGTGGGGGTAAGGCAGATTCCGGAAGACTACATCAACGTTTCTAGAGTGCTGAGGCTTTCCAAGATAGACTTCTTTTTTAAGGTGCTGTTGCCCTCTGCTTTGCCCTACATGTTCACAGGTTTGCGGGTTGGCATCGGCCTCTCCTGGCTGGCGATTATTGCTGCA
>NZ_JANSIR010000108.1:34929-43487 GCF_047462155.1 Synechococcus sp. OH2 | reverse complement strand
CCAATCGCTAGCCCCGTTTGCAGATCTTTTCACTGCATGTCCATCCAATTGAGTTGGGATCCCTCTTCCATTGTCTTTGAGTGTTTGCTCCAATCCGCTCTTCAAAAAGAGTAGAATTGAGGTCTGGGATCCGAGTTGCCGAGCAAATTGAGAGTATCTACAGGTGGGGAGGTCTTCTGTGTCTGTACTGGTCAGTGTAGAGCAAGTGGAAAAAGCGTTTGGTCTGCCTGGGGGCCAAGAATATCTTGCTCTCCAAGGGATCGATCTCCAAATTCACCGCGGGGAGTTTGTCTCCTTAATCGGCCACTCCGGCTGCGGCAAGTCCACCCTGTTGAACATGGTGGCGGGGTTGTCTTTACCTACCGGAGGGATCGTGGCTTTGGATGGACACACCATCACCGTTCCCGGCCCCGATCGCATGGTGGTGTTTCAGAATTACTCCCTTTTGCCCTGGCTAACGGTTCGGCAAAACATTGCCCTGGCCGTAGACGCTGTGCTGAAAAACTACTCCCCAGCAGAGCGTCAGCAGATTGTCGAAGAACATATCGATCTGGTTGGTTTGCGGCAGGCGGCGGATAAATTCCCAGCGCAACTCTCAGGGGGCATGAAGCAGCGGGTAGCCATCGCTCGCGCTTTGGCGGTAAGGCCCAAGGTGTTGTTGTTGGACGAGCCCTTTGGCGCTTTGGATGCCCTTACACGGGGGAATCTGCAGGAGCAGTTGATGCGCATCTGCGAAGAACATCACGTGACTACCCTTATGGTTACCCACGATGTGGATGAAGCCGTCCTGCTCTCGGATCGGGTGGTGATGCTGACCAACGGGCCGGGATCCCGAATTGGCAATATTTTAACCATCGATATTCCCCGCCCCCGCCGCCGGTTGGAGGTGGTCAATCACCCCAGCTACTACAGCTATCGCAGCGAGATCATCTACTTTTTGAACCAGCAAAAACGGATCAAGCAGTGGCGGGCCCGCCGCAGCACCGTGGTGGCCAGGCACGGTTTGGAAAAGATCAACTTGGAGATTGGCTTTGTGCCCCTGACCGCCTGCGCCCCGCTGGCGGTGGCCAAAGAAAAGGGGTTTTTTGCCAAACACGGCCTGGAAGAAGTTAATCTGGTGCGGGAGACCAGTTGGCGAGGGATCCAAGACGGCATCCAGGGAGGTTACTTGGATGCGGCCCAAATGCCCGCCGGCATGCCGGTGTGGATGTCTCTGGGCGGCGGGGACAATCCGCCTCAGCCGGTGGTGACTGCCCTTACCTTGACCCGCAACGGCAATGCCATTACCCTGCACAGGCGCTTCTACGAGCAAGGGATCCACACGCTGAGCCAGTTGAGGGCTTACATCTTAGATAGCCCCAGCCGTCGGCTGACCTTTGGGGTGGTGCATCCTAGCTCCATGCACAACTTGCTGCTGCGCTATTGGCTGGCAGCCGGCGGGATCCACCCGGATCACGATGTTGTGCTGAAAACCCTGCCCCCGGCCCAGATGGTGGCCAACCTAACAGCCGGCAACATCGACGGCTACTGTGTAGGAGAGCCTTGGAACTTGCGGGCCGCCCTGGAGGGCAGCGGTTTTGTGGTGGCTACCGATCTGGAAATCTGGCCCGGCCACCCCGGCAAGGTGTTGGGGGTGCGGGAGGATTGGGCCAGGGCCTATCCCAATACCCACATTGCCCTGGTGAAAGCGTTGCTGGAAGCCTGTCGCTACTGTGAAGATCCGGCCCACCACGACGAGATTCGCGAGCTGCTCAGCCGCCGCGCCTACCTGAGCACTGATCCTTCCTACATTCACCTGGGGGATCCCCAGCGCCTGCTCTGTGACCTAGACATGCCAATGCGGGAATATGCCCACCACCGCTTCTTTCTGGGCGCCGGCAACCGTCCCAGCCGCACCGAGCATCTGTGGATGATGACGCAAATGGCCCGCTGGGGGGATCTGCCCTTCCCGCGCAATTGGGTAGAGATCGTGGAGCGGGTGTGTCAGGTGGGAGTCTTCAGTACGGCGGCCCGCGAGCTGGGGCTGGATGTGTCTTACCAACGCCAGCCCATTCAATTGTTCGACGGGATCCCTTTTAATGGCGAGGATCCCTTGGCTTACCTCAACAGTCTGGCAATTAAGCACGACATCTACGTGGCCGAGGTTGCTTGGGATCGTCGTCCCGTGTTGCTCTAGAGATCTCCTTGGTAAAAGCACGTTCCCAGTTGTGAGAAAACGATGAATTGGAGCACCCCACGATGACTGCCCTCTTGACAACCTCTACCCCAGCAGCCACAGCCGCAGAGCCCTACTTAACCCTTGAGAATGTCAGCAAGACTTACCCAACTCCTAAGGGGGAGTATCCCGTATTGCGCGATATCAACCTCAGCGTCTGTGAAGGAGAATTTGTTTGCATCGTTGGGCATTCCGGCTGTGGCAAAACCACCCTGCTGAATATGGTTTCTGGCTTTACCCAGCCCACCAGCGGCTCGGTGAAGCTTAAAGGACAGCCAATTACAGCTCCTGGGCCAGATCGCATGGTGGTGTTTCAGAATTACTCTCTTTTGCCCTGGCTCACAGTTTATGAAAATGTTTACTTGGCTGTTCAGGCGGTGTTTCCCCAAAAGAGCCAGTCAGAAAAGCATCAAATTGTAGAAGAACACCTGAATCTGGTGGGGCTGGGGGAAGCAGCCCAGAAATATCCCCCGCAAATTTCCGGAGGGATGAAACAGCGGGTGGCCATTGCCCGTGCCTTGGCAATTCGCCCAGCAGTGCTGATTTTGGATGAACCCTTTGGGGCTTTGGATGCCATCACCAAAGAAGAACTTCAGGAGGAGCTGCTGCGCATTTGGGAGGAACATCGCTGTACAGTTTTGATGATTACCCATGACATTGACGAGGCACTGTTTTTGGCCGACCGTTTGGTCTTGATGACCAGTGGCCCTGCGGCTACCATCGGGCAAATCATCTCTATTCCCTTCCCGCGTCCTCGCGACCGCGAGCGAATGCTTGAGGATCCCCAGTACTATCGCCTGCGCAACTCCGTCCTCAGCTACCTCTACGGGCACGAGGCCAACCCTGAGGCAGCCCACCAGTGAGTTAAGTCCAACTTTTTGGGACTTTCTATGCGAGGGTGACTACGCCCGCAGATGGGGGCACTTCGGCTAAGAGGGTAGGGTACGCCTGCGGTGAGTCAGTCGTCCGAGGGTTCTATCTTGGGATCCAAGCTCTTGGCGGTAAGGCGCAAGGCTTCCGCCTGATCCATCACTCGCGGCGCTTGCACTGCCGTCTCAACCCCCTGGCGATAGCTTTCCCAGAGGGGCATTTCCGGGTAGGTTTGCTGCAATTCCTTGATCTCATCTAGCAGAGCGCCCAGCCAGCCAGCCGTGCCCCAGGTGAGCAAAAACTGCAAGGGATTCCAGAGGTTGAGTTGCCGCCCCAATTCGTTGAGGCTTTCGTTGCGAAGGGGCGGGTCGAAGATGTCGGCCACCGTCATCAACTGGCGCCCCAGCAGTGGCCTGAGGGTTGTCTCAGCAGCCTCTACGACGGCGGGAAGGGCAGCTTGGATGCGCTCAGGACTGGGAATGTGCCGGGCCTGGGGCAAAGCTTGCAGCAGCAATTCCAGTCGTCGTTCGGCTTCTGCTGACTCCAAAGCCGCTTCTAGGGTGGTGCCCACGCTGAGAAACACTTCTCCCGTCAACAGCCGCACTGCATCGATAACCAAGTGGTACAGCGGGGGGATCACCAGCTTGATCCACTCGCTCTGGAAAAACTCCCGCAGCCGCCGCGCCAGATACTCCCCCACCTGCGTGGTTTGGATCCCCACTTGGGTGAGGGAGAGGTACCAGTCGGGCGGGGATCCCTTGGGATCCAGCCACTGGCGCAGGGTTTGCCATTCCTCTTCGGTGAGGGCAGTTCGCCCCTGTTTTAAGATGCTGCGCCGCAGCTTGCCCTCGGCATTCAAGAGCTTGCGCAACTCTGGTGTACCCAGCAAGGAGAGGGCGCCTGCGGATCCCACGCTGCCGATCTCGATGGCAATGAGGGCGGCCAAGAGGGCGGCTGAAGCTTTCACTTGGATCTCGCCGCTTTTGTCCATGACCAAAGGTAGGCGGCTGTTGCCATAGGCCCGCAGGCTCATTGCCACCAGGGCGGAGCGCTGCTCAGCAGTCAACCCCTCCGCCCAGGAAGGGATGCCGTTGGTTTCTGCCCTGGGATGGGTCTGCTCCTGCAGGCCCTGATAGAGCAGGCTGGCCACCCAGGCTCGGTCGGCAGCCCGTTCCAGAGAGCCGATGACCACCTCCCATTGGCTGGGGTTGAGCAGAGGCAAAAGCGCTTGCAGTTCTCGCTGGAGGGGCTCTGGAGAGGTTGTGGCTCTGGCTTTGTCCAGAGTTGCCTGTAGCCGATCCCTTGCCTCGCGGCACAAGCCCCCCCACTCCAGTTGCAAACGAGCTAGGGTCTGCTGCACCGTTTCTTCAGAGCGTCGGGGCAGCTCCTGCCAGCCTGCTTCCAGTTGCCGCCACAGCTCCTCCCAGTTCAGATCCCCAGCTCTGGCCCACGAAGGTGGAGAGTTCGCCGGCGCAGCGGATGGGGCAGCGCTGGGATCGAGATTGGGGGAGAAGACGGGATCCGAAAACTCAGGCATGGGCACCTCAGGGGAATTACCGGCATTATAGCTAGGGGTAAAAGGCAAGCCGCGGCAGGCCCAAGGTTTCCGGCCACCCCATCATCAGGTTGAGGCATTGCACCGCTTGCCCGGCTTGCCCTTTCATGAGGTTGTCGATGACCGACAGAACAATCACCCGGTTGGTGCGAGTATCCACCTCCACCCCAATCATGCAGGTGTTGGTGCCAGCCACCCACTTGGTTTGCGGGTAAACGCCGCGGGGCAGCACCTTGACCCAGGGGGATTGGCGGTAGAAGGCGTTGTAAATGGTGATGAGATCCTCGCCCACGAGACCAGGATCCCGCAGGTTGGCGTACAAGGTCACGTGGATGCCCCGCACCATTGGCACCAGGTGGGGCGTAAATTGCACAGTGATGGGGGTGTGGGTGAGGTCGGAGCAGGCCTGCTCGATCTCGGGTGTGTGCCGGTGTTGGGCCACGCCATAGGCACCCAGCGAGCTGTCCACCTCGGCAAATAGGGATCCCAGCTTGGGGGTGCGGCCTGCGCCGGAGACGCCGGACTTGGCATCGAAAATCAGGCTGTCCAGCTCCACCAACCCCTGCCGCAACAGAGGGGCAACCGCCAGGAGGGAGGCCGTGGGGTAGCAGCCGGGGCAGGCTACCAGTTGGGCTTGGGCAATAGCCTCCCGGTAGAGTTCTGGCAGCCCGTAAACCGCCTGCTCGTTGGCCTGGCGATAGGCAGGGCTGGGCCAATTGGGATCCGTCTGCCCCAGGCGATACCAGGATTGGTAGGTGGCCAGGTTGCGAAAGCGGTAGTCCGCCGAGAGATCTAGGACTTTGCACCCCTTGGCCAGCAAAGGCGGCGCTAGGTCTGCGGCCAGTCCGTTGGGCAGAGATAAAAAGACAACGTCGCTGCTAGCGGCGATGGCCTCCACATCCACTGGCTGAATGGTCAAGTCCACCGCCTGGGCTAGATGGGGGTAGAGATCCCCGTAGCGTTTGCCGGCGCTGTCTTGACCGGCCAGGTAGGTAATCTGCACGCCGGGGTGTTCGCTGAGCAGCCGCACCAACTGCACCCCTCCATACCCGGAGGCCCCGACAATGGCGACGCAGACGGGATCGGTGGGAGGAAGAGAACGAGGCGCCGTAGTGGCCATGGGGGCTGCCTGCACAAAATTGACGGCTTGCCTTATTATTTATCGCATTTGTTGATCCCATTTGCCGCCGCATTGGTTGAACCCGCCTGCTCTATGGGGGTCAGTGTTGCCTAGCCACAGAGCGGGATTTGTTATGCTGGGCTCACGCGAGCCGCCCGGGCCTTGGCAGCCGCCTTGGCTGTTGAAGTCTTGCCCAGGGGTGTATTCTATTTATTCGGGAAGGTTGTATGTACTACGAGCAACTGATCAACATGATCTTACGGGCCCACGGCCAAAGCAGTCGCCACGGCCTAGATCAGGAAACTTTAACCCTCTACTCCGAAGGCCCCTACACCCTCTACAAGCTCACCTCCCATTTCGACCGCCGCTCCATTTTCGTTTTGGCCCAAAACCAGCGGGATGTGTTTATCTCCGGAGATGCGTTTCACAGCAAGTTGATCCCGGGAGAATGGCAGGAGTGGCTGCAGCAGAAGGCTTTGGCTGTTGCTGCTGAGACACCCCAGGCCAGCTAGCCAGCAAGGGCCAAAACGCCGGGCTGAACCTGCCGGGGCACCACCAAGAGCTGGTCTAAGGCGGCACAATAGGCCAGATCGCTGTCGTTTTCGGGACTAATTGCCAATAGCCGCTGCCCATGGCTGGAGCGCCGCAACAGGCCCAACAGGTCGTCCTGCCAGGTTTGGTAGAGGGCCAGGGCGGCTACTGCCTCATCGTTGCCCAACTGCTCCCACGAGCAGCCCAGGCGATGCAAAATCGCCCCGGCACAGGCGGTGTCTTCCAAAGCAAAAGCCCCTTCCCAGCCGGATCCCACCAGCCACACCTCGGCAAAAGCTCCTCGCCTGAGAAACTCCACCACCGCTCCCACGTTCACCAGGGCCGCTGTGATCACCACCGGGATCCCTTCCAAGCGCTGAAGGGTGCGGGTGCCGTTGGTGGTGCTCATGAAGATGCGCTTGTCCCGCACACGCTCGGGGGTGTATTCGCGGGGGGAGTTGCCCAGATCGAACCCTGCCACTGCTTTGCCCCCCCGTTCCCCGGCCAAAAGCCGCTTGCCAGCCGGCCAGTTCTGGCTTGCTTCCTGAAGCTGTTGCAAGTGGGCAAACACCTGTACTGCTTCTGCGCCTGCAGCCAGGGCTGTGGCGATGGTGGTGGTGGCCCGCAGGACATCGATGGCTACTGCGCAAGCTGGGATCCCTGACGGCGGGACTTGCTCAGGGGTATGGAAGTGGAAAAATCGCATGAGAGAGGGAGCAAAAAAGGTTTAACTAGAGCTCCACCGAGAGCTTATTAGAACTCACGCCGGGCAAACACCAGCACTGTTAAAATGAGCAGCAAGACGGTGTAGATCAGGCCGTAGAGCGCATCACCGAGGAGCTGGGTGGGCGGGGGAATTTGGCCGTAGACGGTAGCATCTCTTAGATTGAAGCGCTCCAGATCCGGCAAGACCAAGTAGATGACCTCGAACACCTTGCCAAAACCTGCATCTTCCACCAGCTTGCTTAACTGCAGCAGGGCGCGGCTGGCGTGGCCCATGATGAAGAGGGCAATTGTGTAGAGGGTGGCCAAAATCGGAGAGGTAAAAACTCCAAACAGCAGCGCTGCCGCCACAATCAGCACCAGCTCCAGAAAGGTGAAGACGGTTGCCCAGAGAACAGCCCAGGGGGAAATGGGGGCCTGCACCACCAGCAGGCTCAGCAAAAAGACGGCCGTCATCATTACTAGCAGCACCGACAGCAAAGCCGACAGGCCCAGATGCTTGCCGACGATGAACTCCGCCCGGCTCATGGGCTTGGCAATCAGTACGTAGACCGTGCGCCTCTCGATCTCTTTATTCACCAGCCCAGTGCCGACGAAAATGGCCACCACCAGTGACAGGAAGTGGATGGCGGCCAGACCCAGATCGGCGATGATCTTGTTGTGAGCCTGGTTAGCTACCTGGGGGATCAAAACGATGGCTCCCAGCATGACCACCGCAAACACCATCACCAGATAGAGAATCCGATCCCGAATCGTTTCTCGGAAAACATTTCGGGCAATGGCCACAAGGCGCGCCGCATCCATAGACCTCGTCCAAAGGAAGTGACGACTCGGCTGTACACTTGGAGCAGATCCAGCCTTTATTCTATGCAGTTCCAGGCCCAGATCCAGATCCACCTGCGCCCCTCTGTGCTCGACCCTGCCGGGGCGGCTCTCCAGGCTAGCTTGCACCAGTTGGGGCACACCCAGGTGCAGGGGGTGCGCATTGGCAAACACATCCAACTGCGGCTAGAGGCCCCCGACACCGAAACCGCTCAACGCCAAGTCAGCGAGCTGTGCGAGCAACTGCTGGCCAATCCGGTAATTGAGACCTATCAAATCCAAGTGGAGCCTGTAGAAGGTTGATTCGAGGGATCCAGCCTCCCACGAGTTGCCCTAACCCTCGCCACCTTTTTGTTGACAGCAAGGGATCCCCATGACCAAGGTAAGGTTTGGCATTGTCGTTTTCCCCGGCTCCAATTGTGACCGCGACGTGGCCTGGGTAACCCGCAGCCTCTTGGGCTGTCCGACGCGGCTGATCTGGCACCGGGAAACCGATTTGTCAGGGCTGGATGTGGTGGTGCTGCCGGGCGGCTTCAGCTACGGGGATTATCTGCGAGCCGGGGCGCTGGCCCGTTTTGCGCCGGTAATGGGATCCCTGGCCGAGCACGTAGCCCGCGGGGGCTATGTCTTGGGCATTTGCAACGGCTTTCAGATCCTGACAGAGGCAGGGCTGCTGCCGGGGGCGCTGCTGCGCAACGCCAACCTGCACTTTATCTGCGACC
>NZ_JANSIR010000108.1:30911-34790 GCF_047462155.1 Synechococcus sp. OH2 | reverse complement strand
ATCCGCGTGGAGCGGCAAGATCTGCCCTGGACAAGGGCTTACCCTCGCGGAGCCACTCTGACCCTGCCCATTGCCCATGGAGAAGGCCGCTACGTCTGCGATGGCGATACCCTCAAGCAGCTCCAGGATCGGGGGCAGATCGTCTTTCGCTATGCCCCGGTCGCCCCCAATGGCTCGGTGGATAACATCGCTGGCATTTGCGATCCCAGCGGTCGCATCCTTGGCTTGATGCCTCACCCGGAGCGGGCAGCAGATCCCGATTTGCCAGGGCAGGACGGGATCCCTTTTTGGCAGTCCATCGTAACCAGTCTTGCCAGTTGACTAAGACTGCTGGGCCTGAGCCAACACCTGGCGCACTTGGTTGACCATCTCCTCGTGATCCACTACTGGCTTAGCAATATAGCCATCGGCCCCACTCTGGGCCAGGAAGGCCTCGCGGTCGCCGCGCATGGCGTGGGCCGTTACCAAGAGGATGGGGATGGAGCTTGTTCGGGGATCCCCCTTCAACAGTTGGGCAATGCGGATCCCGTCCACTGCCTCGCCACGAAAGGTGCTTTGAGAGAGGGAGACATCCAGCAAAATCACGTCCACCTCGCGCGCCTGCGCCAGCCGTAGGATTTCCTCCACATCCTGGCTGTGAAAGACCTCAAACCCGCCTCGCCGCCGCAACACTTTGTCGAAAACGCGGGCGTTAATTGGATCGTCTTCCACCAGCAGCACTGTTGCCATCGCTAACCTAAAGTTGACTTAGTTGCGAACTCAAGCCCCGGCAATCCCCATAGTTCTGGAAACCGTCGCGAAGCAATTCTAGCGATCCTATTTGAGCAGTGGGACAAGGGCTCCCCCTCTAAGATACTGATAGCAATCTCAATAAAGCAGCACCAGCAGCTACCCCCTCTGCCAGCAGGAGAGGACAGCTACCGTTTTGAAAACAGCTTTGCTGGGTTGCCTGGGGGATACTCTACCAGCCTGGAACCGAGCGCTATCTGAAAACAAAACAAGGCCGGGGATTTTTCCGGCCTTGTCCGCGGTACAACTGCCGTCTCTTCGGGCCGCCTCGACCCGCTAACGCCCTCGGCAAGCCGACAGCAGCCCCTAGCTCAGGTTACTTCTTCTGAATCCTAGGAGTTTCGCGAAAGGCGACGGCAAAAAACAGAAGGCCCAACGTCAAAAACAGAATAAAGGTGTAGGTGATGGCTTCCATACCAACCTCCAAATCAAAGTTCTAAGGGGGCTTGACTCCAGATTAGCTCGGAACCGTCAGCACCCCATCTCCCAAGAGAAACAGAGTGCCGACGGTCATCCCGCGAGAAAGCCTTACGCTTCTTGCACCTTGCGAGTGGTGGGATCCCCCACTTTCTGGAAGACGCCGAATTCCACCATTTCCTCGCTCATGTTCGGGTCAATACCGGCGAACACATCTCGGAAGAGAGTACGGGCGCCGTGCCAAATGTGGCCGAAGAAGAACAGCAGGGCAAAGACCGCATGGGCGAAGGTAAACCAACCGCGGGGGCTGGTGTGGAAGGTGCCGTCGGCTTTGGGCGTTTCTCGGTCGAACTCGAAGAGCTGACCCAACTGGGCCATACGGGCGTACTTCTTAACCGTTGGCGGGTCAGTGAACACCTGACCGTCCAGCTTGCCGCCGTAGAACTCCACCGTCACGCCCACCTGCTCAAAGCTGTAGCGCGACTCGGCGCGGCGGAAGGGAATGTCTGCCCGCACCACACCATCGGCATCCCGCAGGATGACGGGGAACGTCTCGAAGAAGTTGGGCATGCGTTGCACCGTCAGCTCCCGACCTTCACGATCCCGGAAGACGGGGTAGCCTAGCCACTCGATGGCAATGCCGTCTCCCTTGTTCATGGGACCGGCCCGGAAGAGACCACCCTTGGCCGGGCTGTTACCCACGTAATCGTAGAAGAGCAGGGACTTGGGCAGAGAATTGTAGGCCTCGCTGCGGGTCATCCCAGCTTCCATAGCCGCATTGACGCGCCGGTTAATTTCCTGGTTGAAATAGCCGGAGTCCCACTGGTAGCGGGTGGGGCCAAACAGCTCCACAGGAGTCGTGGCACTGCCGTACCACATCGTGCCGGCCACCACAAAGCCGGCAAAAAACACGGCCGCAATCGAGCTGGACAGCACCGTCTCGATGTTCCCCATGCGCAAGGCCTTGTAGAGGCGCTGGGGCGGACGTACCGTAATGTGGAACAAGCCGGCAATAATGCCCACGATGCCTGCGGCAATGTGGTGGGCCACCACCCCGCCGGCATTGTAGGGGTTAAACCCGGCTGGCCCCCATTCGGGTGCTACTGGCTGGACGTGCCCTGTCGTCGCATAGGGATCGCTTACCCACATCCCTGGGCCAAACACCCCCGTCAGGTGAAAAGCCCCAAAGCCGAAACAAAGGATCCCGGCCAAGAGCAGGTGGATCCCAAAAATTTTCGGCAAGTCCAAAGCTGGCTCGCCGGTACGGGGATCCCGGAATAGCTCCAGATCCCAGTACACCCAGTGCCAGCAGGCGGCCAAAAAGAGCAACCCAGACAAAACAATGTGAGCAGTGGCTACCCCCTCAAACGTCCAGAAGCCGGGATTGGCCACGCTCTCGCCGTAGATATTCCAGCCGCCCCAGGAGTTAACCACCCCCAGCCGCACCATAAACGGCATGACGAACATGCCCTGACGCCACATCGGATTCAGGACAGGATCCGATGGATCGAAAATGGCCGTTTCATACAGCGCCATCGATCCGGCCCAACCTGCCACCAGGGCGGTGTGCATCAGGTGTACCGCGATCAGGCGGCCTGGGTCATTCAATACAACGGTGTGGACCCGGTACCACGGTAGTCCCATAAAACTCGATCCTCCACGTTCTCCAACACTTGCGCGATATCCAGTCAAAAACCTGAAGCCGACATCTTCACCTGGGATCCTGACCTAAGGAGTCTCTTCAGTGTCGAGGGGTGCCGCACCCACCTAACCCAAGAGCGCACCCAGTGAGGATATCGCTCTCAGAATTTTCATCACAGGCATCAAACAGTATAACGAAACGCAACTGACCTGAGCGGCTTCAGGCGGGATGCCCTCTTATTTGCCATCATCTTCCCAGATCTCTCGCCAAAGATTAAAAATATGACTTAAACTGTAACAATACTTAGCAAACTCTGGAGCTTCCCTGGCTCAGTCTAAAAGGTGTCGTGGTTTGGGCGAGGATATGGCAACGATTCGCTTTGTCAACGAAAATAGGGAGATTGTCGTCGCGGAAGGCGCTAACCTGCGCTTGAAGGCGCTGGAGAACCAGATTGACCTCTACAAGATGATGGCCAAGCTGCTCAACTGCGGCGGCAACGGCCAGTGTGGCACCTGTGTGGTGGAGATCGTCGAGGGAGCCGAGAACCTCTCTCCTCGCACCGAGGCAGAAAATCGCAAGCTCAAGCGCAAACCCGATACCTATCGTCTCGCCTGCCAGACCAGGGTATTGGGGGATGTCTCGGTAAGGACTAAGCCTTAAGCCTAGCTTTCCCTTTGGGCAAGGCGGACTTGAGGATGGTATGCTAGCTGCCAGTTGGGTTTGCGGCGTGTGCAGCTATGGAGACAAACTACCTAGGCCTCCTGGCCACCATTCTGGTTATCCTGGTGCCCTCAATCTTCCTGGTGATCTTGTACGTGCAGACTTCCAGTAAGTCGGAAAGCTGACCTAGGCCCACGAAGGCAAGTCTTACCTCCTGCTGAGGAACCAAGGCTCACACAGCGGGGCAGCTTGGTAGCCCCGTACTAAAGTACGGGGCAGAAAAGCCCGTTCGCGTTAGCGGGACGTAGTCCTTGGCGACTTGAGTCGCTCGCCAATGCCCCAATTCTAAGCAAAAACCCACCCCGGTGAAG
>NZ_JANSIR010000108.1:29124-30901 GCF_047462155.1 Synechococcus sp. OH2 | reverse complement strand
CGGACAGTGCTGTCAGTCAACAAGTAAGCGGAACCTTGAGACTGGGTTTCAAGGAACTGTCTAGGGGCGTCTTAACAGTGCTTTTGCGAGTCTGTCTGTCGACTGTGTAAGAATCCCCCGACTAAAGTCGGGGGAGTGTCAATCGACGATGACATGCAAAGCTCAGCAGGGATCCCCAGAGGAAAAGGGGATCCCCCTACTTTTTGCGCCAAGCTGTAACTTGGCCGAGGCGCCCTGCACCCGGAGCCCTCTGGCAACGGTTCCTGCCTGGGTTGCCTGAGAGAAGGTTTCTGCTTTCCCAGATAGATTTAAGTCTATAGCTTTCATCGGAAAATTCGATTTTTGTCTATCCTGGTTTGCCGCTAGGATGCCTTTGAAGATTTTTTACAGGATCTCAGCTAGCGATGGGGTCAGGCAGGCTCCCTGGCCCTAAGGAGGAGTATGAGTTTGGACGGGCTGGTCAGAACCGCGTGGTTAATTCCCCTCTATGCACTAGTGGCATGGCTGGGGGCGTTGATTTGGTCCCCTGGGATTACCCGGCGCACCGGCCCCCGACCAGCGGGCTATCTCAATGCGCTGCTGACCTTGGTGGCGTTTTTGCACAGTGTGGGGGCGCTGGTGGCAATTTGGGATCAGCCGGCGCAAGTGATTCGGCTGCCCTGGCTGCAGGTGGGGGATCTGGTATTGGAGCTGCCGCTGCAGGCCTCATCGCTAACGCTGGGGGCCTGCGCCGTGGTGACAGCGCTAAACCTGGTGGCCCAGATCTATGGGTTTGGCTACATGGAAATGGACTGGGGCTGGGCGCGGTTTTTCTCCTTGCTGGGCCTATTTGAGGGGGGGATGTGCGCTCTGGCCTTGTGCGACTCCCTGTTTTTTAGCTACGTCATCCTCGAAATCCTGACCTTGGGCACCTACCTGTTGGTGGGCTTTTGGTTTAACCAATCGCTGGTGGTAACAGGGGCGCGGGATGCTTTTCTGACCAAGCGCATTGGCGACCTGTTGCTCTTGATGGGGGTCATCGCCATCTACCCTCTGACGGGATCCTGGGAGTTTGAGGACTTGACGGCTTGGGCAAAGTCGGTGCAGGCAGGAGCTATCTCTGTAGATTCGACCTTGATCACTTTGGCGGGGCTGGGGTTGTTGGCTGGCCCGGTGGGCAAGTGTGCCCAGTTCCCCCTGCACCTGTGGCTGGATGAGGCGATGGAGGGGCCGATCCCGGCCTCGATCTTGCGCAACTCGGTGGTGGTGGGCACGGGAGCTTGGGTGTTGATTCGCCTGCAACCGCTCTATGCTCTTTCTCCAACGGTGTTGCGAGTGATGCTGGTGATCGGGGCACTGACGGCAGTGGGGGGAGCCTTCGTGGCTCTGGCCCAAATTGATGCCAAGCGGGCCTTGTCCTATCTGGTGAGCGCCTACATGGGCTTGATCTTTGTAGCAGTGGGCACAGGACACACCCAACAGGCCTACCAACTGCTGCTTACCTATGCGCCGGCGATGGCCTTGCTGGTGATGGCGCTGGGTATGGTGATCTGGAACAGCATTACCCAGGATCTGCGCTACCTGGGGGGCTTGTGGTCGCGGCGGCCCATCTCCGGCCTGTGCTTTTTGACGGGGATGGCCGGCATGGTGGCTCTGCCGCCTTTTGGCTCCTTCTGGGTGTTGACAGATTTGTGGCAGCAGTTGGCGCAATCCGGGCAGGTGCTGTGGGCGGCAGTGGTGCTGGTTACCAATGCGGTGACGGCGCTGGGGCTGACGCGGGTCTTCGGCCTGGTTTGGG
>NZ_JANSIR010000108.1:21603-28993 GCF_047462155.1 Synechococcus sp. OH2 | reverse complement strand
CCACAGCAGATGAGCGAGCGTTCCCCAGAGGTGCATTGGCCAATGATGTTGCCCAGCACAGTCACCATGGGAGTGGCGCTGCACATGCCTATAATCCTGGCGGCGCTGGATCTCATTCCCACCCTAGAAGGGATCCCCGTTGGAGTGATGACGGGATCCAGCTTGGCGGGCATCGCCTTGGGAGCCTGGCTGTACCTACCGCGGGAGCGGCGGCCGGTGGACTGGGCTTTCTTGGCTGACTGGCAGGATCTGCTGGCCAACGACTTCTACACTCCCAAGCTCTACCGAGCCAGTGTGGTGTTTTTGGTGCGCATCATCTCTGATGTCACGGCTCTCTTTGATCGCTACGTGGTGGACGGCTTGGTGAATTTGACCAGCTTGGTGGTGCTGGCAGGCGGCCAAGTCCTGAAATACACCACCTCCGGCCAGTTGCAGGCCTATGTGCTGACCATTGTGGTGGGGGTGGCCTTGCTGGGTTGGTGGTTTTCTAGGCTTGGGTAGATCGAGGGGGTAGAAACCATGCTGAGTGCCTTGATTGTGTTGCCGATCTTGGGATCCCTGCTCCTGTTCCTGGGCTTGGGAGGGCGAAAGCTGGCGGTGGTCTTGGCCGCGATCCCGCTGGCCATCTCCCTGTTCCTATTTACCCGCTTCGACTTGCAGGCGACCGGCTTGCAGTGGGAGCAGCGGTGGGATTGGATCCCGCCAATTGGGCTGAGCTACTCCCTGGGCTTGGATGGGCTGTCTTTGTTGATGGTGGCCCTGAACGGGCTGCTCACCCTCATCGCCATTCTGACGGCGGAGCCGGAAGTGAAGCGGCCCAATCTCTTTTACGGCTGCATTTTGCTCATGAGCGGGTCGGTCAACGGGGCTTTTGCCGCTCAGAACCTGCTCTTGTTTTTCCTCTTTTACGAGCTGGTGCTGATCCCGATCTACCTGCTTATTTCCATCTGGGGCAGCCCCAAGCGGGATTACGCCGCCATCAAGTTTTTGATTTACACCGCTGTCTCTGCCATCTTCCTGTTGGGGGCGTTTTTGGCCATCTACTGGCTAGGGGATCCCCATACCTTTGAGCTGGCCGAGATTCGCATTAGCTCTCTGGGCCCTGCTGCCCAAACCCTGACACTCTTGGCGTTGATTGTGGCTTTTGGCATCAAGATGCCGCTGGTGCCTCTCCACACCTGGCTGCCCGACGCCTACGGCGAGTCTTCGCCGCCGGTGGCGATCCTGCTGGGTGGGGTGCTCTCCAAGTTGGGCACCTATGGTCTGTTTCGCTTTGGGCTGCAGTTGTTTCCCCAAGCTTGGGCCGATCTGGGCGAGATCCTGGCCTGGTGGGGGGCCATTGCTGTGCTGTCGGGAGCTTTGGCAGCCATCGCCCAAAAAGACATCAAGCGCATGGTGGCCTACAGCTCCATTGGCCATATGGGCTATATCCTGCTGGGCATGGCGGCGGCCACACCGATTAGCCTGACGGGGGCGATGGTGCAGATGATCTCCCACGGCCTGATTTTGGCGCTGCTGTTTGATCTGGTGGGCCTGGTGGAGCGCAAGGTGGGAACGCGGGATCTGGACGTGCTCAACGGCCTGCTCAATCCCCTGCGCGGCCTGCCCACCGTGAGTGCCCTGCTGATTTTGGGCGGCATGGCCAGCGCCGGGATCCCGGGCTTGGTGGGCTTTGTGGCGGAGTTTTTGATCTTCCAGGGCAGCTACCAGGATTTTCCCTTGCCCACCTTAATCAGCATCTGCGGCACCGGCTTGACGGCGGTGTATTTTGTAATCCTGCTCAACCGCACCTGCTTCGGCAAATTGGACAACCGCACCGCCTACTACCCACGGGTGCAAGGTTGGGAGCGGATCCCGGGCTTTATCTTAACTGCCTTGATTGTCTGGTTTGGGATCCAGCCTATGAACCTGGTGAAATGGCCGCAACCGTTGGCGTTTACTCTATCCACCCAGGTGGCTCAGGCCCAAACCCTCATCCTGGCCTCAGCCGGTGACTTTGCCCATTCTCCCTAGGTCACCTTCTCGGGAGGCGATCAAAGCAATCGGAGAACTTCCAGGAAGCGTCCAAGACCGAATTGAGATCTCGACGGATGGCCGCAAGGATCCAGAGCTTTTGAAGAGTTGGAGACTTCTTCCATGACGACAACCCTCACAACCCGCAAGCTTCCCCCTTCTACCCACCCTTTTGCGGATGTAGTCCACCGCCTCGAAGCGGGGGGATCCATGCTGCCGGATACGCCGGAAAACCTGATGCAAATTATCGGCCTTTACAAAGCCTATGCGGTGCCGATGGACTTCTACTGGCGGGATCTGCTCTACATTGCCGAGCAGGTGTTTGTGGATCCCTTGCCCTTTTTTAAGTACATCATTCCCGAAGAATACCTAAAGCTGGCCAATCACTACGCGGGAGATAATGCCGATTTGCGCATTTGGCGCGGCCCCGCCACGGCCCACCCGGAACTTCTGGAGTTCATGGAAAAAGGGGAGCTCAAGCGCAAGCTGCCGCGGATTTTGCATCACCTCTGGCATGACCGCATCAACATGGAATTTGCCGAAGAATGTATGCGGGCCATGCTCTGGCACCGGGATATGGGGGGCCTGTTGGATCCCTATATGGATTCCGAGGAATACAAACAAAATGCCGACCGCGCCATCCGCGCCTACTGTCAGGGTAATCCTCTCTTGACCGGCCTGTACAAGCTCTTTCCAGACATGTTTCTGGAACTCTGCCGCCAGGCCACCATGTATTCGGTGCTGGGCCTGTTTTGGGAGGTGATGGCCCCCGTCTTTTTTGAGATGAGCGATCTCTACGACGAGGGCAAAATCACCAGCGTGCCGGAGGCAATGAACTTTTTGGTCAACGGGATCTTCGCCATTGCCGGGCGGCCCATTTACCACCGGGTGCGCATTCGCGGAGAATGGTACGATATTGTGCCCAAATCCAAGGGATTTACCTGGCTCTACGAGGCGGCTTTCCCCTACGTAGAGGCTGTGTTCTATCGCACCTCTCCCTTCCGCGGCACCAAGTCCTACAACGCCCAGGCCAACCAAGTTCCCACCAACCAGTTGGACTTCCACTACGGGATCCTCTATGCCGACAAGTTTCCGGTGGCCACTGCTGGGATCCCGCCGACGCTTTTGCACCAGGATATGTACCACTTTTTGCCCCAGTATTTGGTGGAGTATTACCGCAAGCATTGCCGCGGTGAAGATGACATGCTGATCCAGCTTGGGATCAGCTTCCAGCGCTCCATGTACAACGTTACCTCAGCCGTGATCCAGGCGGGGAGGGCAGCTTTTCTCTATCCTTTGGACGATCCCAATCCGCGGCATTTGATGATGAACCGCCGTTATTTTGAGGGACAACTCAATCGCTTCACCCGACCAGAATACGGGATCCGAGAAGCAGCCCGCCTGGCCTACATTCAGGATCAGAACTATCGCTAGCCGACTTCAAGTGCCAGGCATTGACCCTTCCCCTTCTCGATTGTGTCCAGGCTAGGTAGCTCTGCAACTGCCTGTCTCTTTGGCTTTCCTATCATCCCAACTTTCAGAAAATAAGGATCTCGGCCATGCCTGATATTGTCGATATTGCCGTTTCTGCTGAGGGTTTCTCCACCCTAGTTACAGCCGTGAAAGCGGCAAACTTGGTGGATACTCTGAAAGGCCCCGGCCCCTTTACGGTTTTCGCCCCCACGGATGCAGCTTTCGCCAAGTTGCCCCCCGGCACCATTACCACCCTGGTGCAAAATATCCCCCAACTGACCCGCATCTTGTGTTACCACGTGGTGCCCGGTCGCCTGAAAAAGGCGGATCTGGCTAAGTATCGAAGTGTAGGCTCCGTGGAGGGATCCCCCATCGATCTGTTTATCGAAGGGGATGTGTTTGAAGTGAACAATGCCACCGTTATCCAGGCAGATATCGAGGCGGACAACGGCATCATTCACGTCATCGACACCGTGATCCTGATGCGCCCCCACTGGTTCTGGCCGATCATGCTCTCGGGAGAAACAGGGAAAAGCGAGGGCCAAAGCTTTGCTAGCGACCGCAGAGTCGATACACCGGCAAGGTGAAATGAAAACTGCTGCCCTTGCCCAGGATCGATTCCACCCAAATCTGGCCATAGTGGGCACGCACAATGCGACGGCAAAGGGAAAGGCCGATGCCATAGCCTTCCTGCTGTTGGTCGCGGGATAGGCGCACCGCATCGGAGAAGATGTTCTCTTGGTCGGCTTCCGGGATCCCAGGGCCGGTGTCGCTGACGGTCACCTGTACCTTTTGGCTGGTGCGGTGGAGGATGTTGAGGCGGATGGATCCCCCGGCGGGAGTGTACTTGATGGCATTGTCCAACAGGTTGAAAATAACCTGGCGGATCTTGTCGGGATCCACGTGAACTGTGGGCAGATCCACCGGAATATCGGCTTGAAACTGCAATTGCTTGGCTTGGATGCGAGGCAGTAGCTCCTCGATCACTGGCTGGCATAGGCTGGCCAACTGAGTTTCCACGGCTCGAATCCGCAGCTCCGAGGCACTGCCACGGGCCGACTCAAGAATGTCGGTGATCATGCTGTCCATCTTGCGCAATTGCTGGCGGGCATGCTCGAACAACTGCCGCTCCACCGCCTTGTCCAGGGATCCCTCTCGCCCTTGCTGTAGGGTTTCGACCGCCAGGGCTGTAGCCGTCAGGGGGCTGCGCAAATCGTGAACCAGCATGGCCAGAACGCGGTCTTTGAAGTCCAACTGCTCCCGCAGTTGGGCGCGCTCCTGGCGCAGCGAAAACACCTCTTCCGACATTTGCAACAACGCCTCGGTGGTTGGGGGAGGAGCAGGATCTTGACCCGCCTCTTCCTGGTGGGAAACCAAAGCCGCCTGACCCTGCCAGCGGGGCCACCACACTTCCAACTGCGTCGCCAGATCTTCGCCTGCCAAGACCTGAGCCGGCAGAGGCTCCGCTTTCACCAAGGCTGGCGTCACCACTAACTTGTAGTGCTCTGCTAGGTAGGGGTGCTCCTCCAGCGGTACCACCTTCAGATGGGCAGGATACTGGCCGGGCAGCCCCTGGATGTGCCGACGCAATTGCTCCGCCAGTTCCTCGATATTGGCTCGACCCTGAGCAAACAACAGTAAGCGAATGCCAGAGCGGGTGGAGGTGCGATCTAGCGAAGTTTGCATAGGCCAAAGTCCCAAGGGCCAAAGATGAAGTCTGCAGCAGAGGTTGCCGCCGACAAAACCGGGATCCCTCGCTGCCTGTTCTTTACCTTCCTAACACTTGGGAAAAGTTTAGGAGGGAACATCAAAGGTAGTAAACTCAGTGAAACAGGTAGGCTAGCCCTACCAACACTGCCAGCAACCCTGCTGTTGTCAGGGTGAAGTGCAGGAGAGAGGTTTTGCCTTTACGTACCATGTTGCGCATGGCCAGGCGGGTATAGCTCACCTGAGGCGAGGATCCCTCCTCAACGGAGGTGGAGCTGACAGGAGAGGGCTGTGACATCGGGATGGCCGGAACAAAAGCTGAGCACTACCTTTAACCTAGCTCAATCCGCCCATGTTGTTGATAAATACCCCCCCTGCCTCCCAGAGCCCTGGCTCAGTCAAAGTGGCAAGGGATCCGCAGGCACTGCTGCAACAGCTCCTGGTAATCCCGTCCGTCCATGAGAAAAGCCCCAAAGCGAGCCAGGTGCGGGCTCATCAACTGGGCATCGAAGAGACGAAAGCCCCGCGTCCGCAGGTGTTCCACCAGCTTGACCAGCGCCACCTTCGAAGCGTTGGGAATGCGGTAAAACATGGATTCGCCGATAAAGGCTGCCCCCAAAGCAATGCCCAGGATCCCCCCTGCTAAGGTGTCTCCCTGCCAGGTCTCAAAGCTGTGGGCAAACCCCGCCCGGTGCAGGGCAAGGTAGATCTGCTTTAACTGCGGGCTAATCCAGGTTTTCGGACGAGCAGCGCAGCCCTCCACCACCTGCTCAAAAGCACGGTTAATCCGCACCTGAAAGCAACCGCTGCGCAGCAAAGGCCGCAGCGAACGGGGACAGTGAAACCGCTCGTCCAAAGGGATTAGTGCGTGCTGCTTAGTGCCATACCAGGCCAGGGATCCCGTTTCTTCGTCTGCCATCAGGAAGTAGCCCTGGGCATATCCGGCCAGAATAGCGCCTATGTCCATGGGCCTCCCTCAAGATTGCCATTCCGGCGAGAGGCTGGCGAAATCCCCCGCCTCGACCTTGGGGTGACAATCCACGCAGCTGCTTACTCGCACTGGCGTAGGAAAGTCCACTTGCGGGTGCAAAGCGCGGAAGTAGCGAGACTCAGCCAGGCGATAGGGCACCGGTTCCCCTTGGCGCAGGGGACGGGAATTAGGCCGCAAATAGCCCCAAGCCAGTTGTAAAGCCACGCCGGTCAAGGGCTGGATCTGCTGGCCGTAGTGGCCGGGATCCTGTAGCAGCCGTCGCCAGGTTTCGGTGGGTAACACCTGAGCGGGCAGCGCCACATGGCAAGTGCCGCAACTGCGCACGTATTGGGCCTGCTCCAACTGGGCCTGGGTGAGGCCCTGCTGCGCTTGCGTCAGGGATCCCATCCATCCGACCAGAAGGACGATCAGGCCAAAAAGCCAAAATCGCCGCTGTCGCTTTCCCAAGGGAGCCATGCTCTCAGACCAAGGTCAATGCCTTCCCAATCTAGACCAGCCTGCGAAAGATCCAGGCCCAGTTCCTGGAATTGGCTTGGCCTATCTTTGCAGAAACTCCAGAAAATCCCCCCACCCATTGGGGATCCCCTGTCCCATCGCAGCATTTCTTGGCGCATCTCTCGCGTCGGCTGGGTCTAAAATAGCGGGGCTGCGGACTTTCCCTCGAGTTGTTCGTATGGATCTGCCTAACCTACTCTGGCCAGACCCCGGCGAGATCCCGGCTCCGCCCCAGCCGGGGATCCTGGGCATCTTGGCCTCCGGTAACGGCAGCAACTTCGAGGCCATCGCCCAAGCCATCGATGCCGGCGAGCTACGGGCGCAAATTGCCGTCGTGATCACCAACAATCCAGACGCCTACGTGCGGCAGCGGGCGCAGCGAAGAGGGATCCCTTGTATTCTGCTCAACCATCGGCACTATTCCAGCCGGGAGGCGCTGGACATGGCCATCTTGCAAGTGCTCCAGGAGCATCAGGTGGAGTGGGTGATTATGGCCGGCTGGATGCGCTTGGTGACCCAGGTGTTGCTGTCCGCCTACCCGGAGCGGGTTTTAAACCTCCACCCCAGCCTCTTGCCCAGCTTCAAGGGCCTGCGGGCCGTGGAGCAGGCGCTGGAGTACGGCGTGAAAATCACCGGCTGTACCGTCCACCGGGTTACGTTGGAAATGGATAGCGGCCCCATCGTGGCGCAAGCAGCCGTACCGGTTCTGCC
>NZ_JANSIR010000108.1:19360-21482 GCF_047462155.1 Synechococcus sp. OH2 | reverse complement strand
AGATACGGTGGAATCCCTTTACCGGCGCATCCAGGCCCAGGAACACCGCCTCTACCCGCTGGCCATCCGCCTCTGCCTGGCCGAGGGATCCCGCCTCCCCAAGTTCTCGGAGAAGCGGCACAATTGAGGGTGAGCCCGCTGCTGGCGCCCCCTATGGCCGAAATCTCGCCGTTGCTCGTTTTCGACAGTCCTGCGATCCTGGCCGGTCGCCCGGCTCTATGGCAGGAATGGGCCCGTTTTGGGGTGTGTGTGCTGCCCCAGGCGGTGATGGCGGAGCTAGAACGCCTGACCCGACAGGCTATCGTTCCCGCAGAAGAATCGACAGCGCGCGCCTTCTTGCGCCACTGGCCGAGTTTGGGATTTGCCGTCTCAGAAGCCCGCGCCTTGGTGGGCGAAGCCAACACCGGCAAGCAGTCGCTGCGAGTCCGCCTGGAGCAGGCCATTGCCGAGTGCGCCTATGCCCTGGCTCAACAGCAGCCGGGATCCCTGGTGGTGGTGGTGAGCAACGACCGGCCCTTGGTCGAGCGAGTGCAGGAGCTGGGCCTTGCCAACCTCTGTGCTATCTCTCTGGCCGAGCTCAACCGGTGGATACGCCAGCGCCAGCGCCCCCAGGCCGTGGTTATGGCTTGGAAGCGGCTGCCAGGGCCTCCCATTCCCGCTACTCCGTTGCGTCCCTCCCCAACTTCTGCAAAACCACCCTCCCCTGCCCAAAAGGGATCCCAAGCTGTTCAACGCCGATCTCCGGTTGGATTCGCCTCCAAAAGTGTGCAAAACTCGCTGGCGCTGCTGTTGGCTTTGGCTTTCTTCTCGGCAGCAGGGTTGCTGGCCTGGCGTTTGCTGGATCCCGCAGGGAGCGAAGGGATCTGGCGGCGGCTGCCCCTGTCTCGGATCCCTTGGCTGCGCGATCTCTAGCCGCTTTGGCCGAAAGAGCCCCGGCAGGCCTATGCTAGGATGAGAGCTTGCTAAAAACCCGGATCCCGACCCATGACGGAAACGGCTGACCTTTGGCCCCAGCTCTTGGGCCAACTGCTGGAGCGGCAATCCCTCAGCGAGGCCCAGGCGGAGCAGCTTATGAACGGCTGGTTGCACAACCAAGTGCCGGATGTGGTGTCGGGAGCGATTTTGGCGGCCTTGCAAGCTAAGGGGGTCAGCGCTGGCGAGCTGGCCGGCATGGCGCGGGTGCTGCAGCGAGCTTCTCTGGGATCCCCCCTGGATCTGCCCCTCCTGCTGGATACCTGCGGCACCGGGGGAGATGGGGCCGGCACGTTTAACATTTCCACCGCCGTGGCCTTCGTGGTCAGCGCTGCCGGGATCCCAGTCGTGAAGCACGGCAACCGCTCTGCTTCTGGCAAGGTCGGCTCGGCGGACGTGCTGGAGGCGCTGGGGGTGAACTTGAACGCCGAGCCGGAGCGGGTGCGGGCGGCGGTGGCAGAAGTGGGCATCACCTTTCTCTTTGCCCCCCACTGGCACCCGGCTATGCGGGCAGTAATCCCCTACCGCCGCGCCCTTAAAGTTCGCACTGTCTTTAATCTCTTGGGGCCCCTGGTCAATCCCCTCTACCCCAACCGACAGGTCATCGGGGTTTATGCGCCGGAGCTGGTGCCGGTGATGGCCGAAGCCCTGCGCCTACTGGGGCGGGAAGCAGCCATCGTACTCCATAGCCGGGAAGGCCTTGACGAAGCTGGCCTTGCTCAGCCCACGGACTTGGCCGTTCTCTCCCAGGGATCCCTGCGCACAGAAGTCTTGAACCCCCGGGATTACGACCTCACGCCCGCCTCCGTCCAAGCTCTCCAGGGGGGGGACTTGATGGAAAATGCCGCTATCCTCAGCCGCGTTCTCCAGGGAGGCGGCGATCTTGCCCAGCGGGATGCAGTGGCCCTCAATGCGGCGCTGGTGCTCCAGGTGGCGGGAGCTGTGGCTGACTTGAGAGCCGGAATTGCCCGCGCGCGGGAGATCCTTGCCAGCGGTGCCGCCTGGGAGCGCCTGCAAAAGTTGGTCAACTTCCTCCAGCCTTGAGGCCAAGCTCTGCTTGCCTGGCGAGCTGGGGCCCTGCTCCTTGACAAAAACTAGCCACCTCTTGAAATGGGCTGGGGAACTCCCGCCAACCCAGATGCCCCCGCCC
>NZ_JANSIR010000108.1:10494-19126 GCF_047462155.1 Synechococcus sp. OH2 | reverse complement strand
CACCAAGCCCTTTGCCTGGGCCGCGATCATCAGTGCCATGGCCGCCAGCGCCCCGGAGCGAATTGCCTCATCCCGCGCCAAGGCAGGGTTGTTGGCGTAGGTGGCTTGGGCCATGTTGACCCAGCTTTCCGCCCGTTCCGGAGGGAGGATCCCGGCGGCCACAGCCCTTTGGACAATCTCAGGCAGCTTCTCATAGCCTTTCAGATCCCCCAGGACAATAAACACCACCGCCGCATCCGCCACCTTCTGTTGGTTGTAGGCCAGGGCCTTAAGGCGCTCTTTGTCCTCGGGAGCCGTGACAGCAACAAACCGCCAGTGCTGGATGTTGAAGGAGGAAGGAGCTTCCGTGGCATAGGCCACCAGCTCGCGGATCTCCGCTTCCGATAGAAGCTGGCTGGGATCGAACTTGTCAGCGGAGATGCGCGCTTTTATGGCAGCTAGAGCGTCCATCGCAATCCTCGAAGCTGAAAGGTCAGGAGCCGGAAGGCTGCTGATCCCAGGACTAAAGGCAGAGTTGGTGGGCTACCATACATTCTGGGTTCAAACGGTCCGCCCCTTCTAGGTTATTTCCTTTTTAGCTGCTCTGAGGCAACCGGTGCGCTGAGCCTTGGCAAGCAGCCCCGCCGGCCAAACGGGATCCCTGGCCCAAAGGCAGGTATGATAAGGAGATAACCAAGGCTCTGGCCCGCAACATTGGATTTTGCGGGGTCACAGACCGGCAATGGCGAGCGGCGTGGTTGATGGGGAGAGATAACCTGTGAATTTCGGTCGCGTGCTGACGGCAATGGTGACCCCCTTTACGCCTGAGGGGGAGCTTAACTACGAAGAAGCCGCTCGTTTGGCTGATTACTTGGTAACCCACGGCAGCGATGGCTTGGTGGTCTGCGGCACCACTGGCGAGTCTCCCACCCTAACCTGGCAAGAGGAGTACGAACTGTTCCGCGTGGTGCGAGATGCGGTGGCCGGTCGGGCTAAAGTTATCGCCGGCACGGGATCCAACTCCACCCGCGAGGCCATCGAAGCCACCAAAAAAGCTGCCCAATTGGGTTTGGATGGCTCTTTACAAGTGGTGCCCTACTACAACAAGCCCACCCAGGCTGGCCTCTATCAGCACTTTAAGGCGATTGCCCAAGCCAGCGACCTGCCCATCATGCTCTACAATATTCCCGGTCGGACGGGGGTGAGCCTGCAGCCGGAAACGGTGGCGAAACTAGCGGAGTTGGAAACGATTGTCGCCATCAAGGAAGCTAGTGGTACAATGGATGTAGTTTCGGAAATTCGGCGGCTTACTCCCCCACATTTCGACATCTATTCAGGAGATGACTCTCTGACACTGCCGATCTTATCCTTGGGAGGCAGCGGTGTGGTCAGTGTAGCCAGCCACTTGGTTGGGCCGCAACTGCAGGAGTTGATCCAAAGCTACAGCAGCGGACAACACGGCCAAGCTTTGACCTATCATTTGCGTCTGTTTCCACTGTTTAAGGCTTTGTTCATCGAGACCAACCCTGTTCCCATCAAAGCAGCGCTAGAGATGCAGGGTTGGCGAGTGGGGCAGGTGCGCCCTCCGCTGGTGCCTCTCCAGGCCAGTTCTCTACAGGTTTTACGGCAAGTGCTGCAAGAAGTAGGCCTCCTGGCTGAAGCGCAGGGATCCGAACGAAGGACGGCGAAGGCTTCATGATCCCATCTTTATGACATTTTCTTAGGTTTTGCCTTTACCATGACGAGAGTTTTTCAAGGGTGGGGGGGTCTTCTGTGGCGTTTGAGCTGTGACTAGGGCCGTTTTTCTTCTAAAGTTTTTGCTTTTTCCCCACCGGGAAAGAGATAAATTGCGACCGCGGAATCCGGCTTTTACCTATGACCTTGCGGGTAAGTTTGCTGGGATTTGTCTACACCAGTTTTTGTCTGTTTGACTGTCACTGTTGAGGATCTAAAGCTAATATGCCAACACCACGGACTTCCATTGCTTCCCGTCCTGCGGCCTCGGCAGCCAAGCCCACTGCCTCGCTGCAGATGATCCCGCTAGGAGGCGAGCGGGAGATCGGCAAAAACACCTGGGCCTTCCGCTACGAGGATGACATCATCCTGCTGGATGCCGGTTTGGCTTTCCCCGATGAGAGCATGCACGGCATCAACATCGTGCTGCCGGACATGACCTACATCAAGCAAAACCGCGATAAAGTGCGGGGGATGGTGGTTACCCACGGCCACGAAGATCACATCGGCGGGATCCCGTATCACCTACGAGAATTCGACATTCCGGTCATCTATGGCCCGCGTTTGGCGCTGGCGTTGCTGGAGGACAAGCTCCGCGATGTGGGGCTGTTGAACCGCACAGAATTGCGCCCGGTTGGGCCGCGGGATATCGTGCCCCTGAGCAAGTACTTCTTTGCTGAGTTTATCCGCAACACCCACTCTTTTCCCGATAGCTTCACGGTGGCTCTGCACACGCCGGTGGGTGTTGTCATCCAGACGGGCGACTTCAAGATTGACCACACGCCGGTGGATGGGGAGCGCTTCGACCTACAGCGACTGGCCGAACATGGGGAAAAGGGGGTGCTGTGTCTGATTAGCGACTCCACCAACGCCGAGGTGCCTGGGTTTACTCCTTCCGAAGCCTCGGTGGTGCCAGGCCTTACCAAGGCGATTGCGGGAGCCAAGGGACGGGTGATCATCACTACCTTCGCTTCTTCGGTACACCGCCTCAATTTGGTGTTGCAGATTGCCGAGCAGCAGGGCCGGGTGGTGTCTCTGTTGGGCCGCTCCATGCTGAACGTGGTGGCTCACGCGCGGCGCTTAGGCTACATCCGCTGCAAGGACGAGACGCTGCAGCCGATGCATGTCATCAACAGCTTGCCGGACGACCAGGTAATCATCCTCACCACGGGATCCCAAGGCGAACCGCTGGCTGCTCTGACCCGCATCGCCAACGGCGAGCACCCGCAGTTGCAGATCAAGCCAGGAGACACAGTGATCTGGTCGGCCAACCCCATTCCCGGCAACACGCTGGCAGTAACGCGGGTGATCGACAAGCTGATGGAGCTGGGAGCCGATGTCATCTACGGCAAAGACAAGGGGTTGCACGTCTCCGGCCACGGCTGCCAGGAAGACCAGAAGCTGATGATTGCCCTCACCCGTCCTAAGTTCTTTGTTCCCACTCATGGGGAATACCGCATGCTGGTCAAGCACGCCGAAACGGCGATGAGCATGGGGATCCCGCGGGAAAACATCGTGATCATCGGCAACGGCGATGTAGTGGAGGTGAACCAGGAGCGCATTGCTGTCGTCGGCAAGGTGCCCACGGGGGTACAGATGATTGCCGCTTCCCACGATGGGGTGGTCATGGACGAGATGCTGCAGGAGCGCCAGCAGATGGCCAAAGATGGCATGGTGACGGTAGTCATCAGCTTGGATGGCAGTGGCCAGTTGCTCTGCACGCCGCAGGTGCAAAGTTTGGGCCTGGCGGGTGAGGGCAATTCCTTTAAAGGATCCGACCTAAAACCCCTGCTGGAGGACACCCTCAAGCAAGCTTGGCCGCGCTTTGCCCGCTCGCTGGAGCGAGGCAGGCTGGAGATCGACTGGGCCGGCCTCAAGGGGGAGGTGGAGCGGGTGGTGCGCCGCTTTGTCCGCGAACAACTGCCCGGCAAGCCGACGGTACTGGTTTTTGTCCAGTCGCCTGAAGAGGAGTCTGTGCCGGTCACCTCTCTGCCAGTTGGCGAAGTGCGGCAGGAGCAGGTAACCTTGGGGCGGCGGCGGCGCTCCTCGGCGGCGGTGGCGGCTTCGTAAGAGGGGGTGGCTGGCTCTCACGGCTTCCCTGGGCTGGAGAAGGGGAGTTCTGCTTTTGGGAAGCTGCTAGACGAGAGCTCTGCCAATGCCTCGGGAGCAAGGGATCCCACCTCGCTAAAGGGTGGGCAGGGGCGCTGAGGCGGGACGGGCTGCTGCAGGATTCTCAGGAAAGCCTCCGCCAGGTCGGCATATCCCCGGTCGTTGGGATGAAAGCCATCGGCTAGCGGGCCGGGGAAGAAAGACTCGCGGCGGTAGGAGCGGGGATCGCAGAGGAGGTCCACCACGGGGATCCCCTCTTGGCTCAGGGGGTTAATGGCCCGTTGGCTGAGGCCGACGGAGACCAAAGCCAGCAGCTGCCGCAGGCCCCTGGGCTGCTGCTGCCCCAGGGGGATCAGGGCAAAGTTGGGCAGGTTGGCCACCGCCAGGCGAGCTTGGGGAGCGCGGGCCCGCACCGCCTGCAGCAGGGTTTGGTAGTCGGCGGCAAATTGTTGGATCTGGCGCTCAATAAAGGGCAAGGGATCCTCGCCCTGCAGGGCCCGTTGGGCTGCGGCAAAGACAATGGCGTTGGTGTCGTTGCCGCCTACCCAGAGGGTAATCAGGGTGGCGTCGGGAGGGATGCGCGGCACTTGATCCTGGAGCAGGTTGGCCGGGATCCCTTCCCGCAGGGCTTGCATGGCTGGGCTGAGTACCGCTCCTGAGCGGCCCAAGTTAATCAGCTCCACCGGGCCGGGCAGCAGGCGGGCCAGGCGGGGGACATACCCCGTCCCGTTGGGGCAGTCCAGCGGCTCTGAGCGCTGCGGGCGGGTGCCGGCAGCGTTGGCTGGACCATCGCAGGAGATGGAGGCGTTGAAGCCAACGGCATCACTGGCTCCCAGAGCCACGTAGCGGGTGAGGGCGGGCGGGCTGGGTATGAGAACAGCGGGGGGAGATCCAGAGGTTTCGGAACAAGCGGTTAGCCCCCACCCCAGCATCCCGATTGCCACTGAGAGCAGCAGCAACCGAACGGGTCTGGGGGCTTGCCTTTTTTGCCAAGTAGGGGATCCCATAGGGTAGCTTTGCTGCAGAGGTGGGGGAAGCCCCCAGCCAAGCTAGCCGAAGATTGGCCAATTGGCGAGTATGGTGGGAGTATGGCGCTGCGTTTTTGCAAGTCCCGCACCTACCACGATCCCCTGCACGGTGCCATCAGCCTGGATGGCGGGGATCCAGTCGAGGCGCTGCTGATTCGCCTCATCGACACGTCGGCCTTCCAGCGCCTGCGCCGCATCCGCCAGTTGGACACCGCTTTTTTTACCTTCCATGGCGCTGAGGGCTCCCGCTTTACCCACTCGGTGGGAGTGCTGCAGGTTACGCGGCGCCTGTTTGACAAATTGGCCCGCCGCTACCCGGAGCTGCGCCCCTACCGCCCTGTAACGCTGGTTGCCGCTCTGCTGCACGACATTGGCCATGCCCCCTTTAGCCATGCCGGCGAGGAGATTTTCGGCTGCCGACACGAGGTCTGGACGGCCCGCATTGTGCGGGAGGATCCCCAGATAGCCACGCTGGTGGCGGAGTTTGACCCGCAACTGCCGGCCCAACTGGAGCAGGTGTGGCAGAAACAATTTCCCCTGCCGCTGGTGGGGCAGCTTATTGCCAGCCAACTGGACTGCGACCGCTTTGACTACCTGATGCGCGACAGCCTGCTCACCGGCGCCCAATACGGCCACCTGGATCTGGATCGCATCCTCACGGTGTTCGACTACGACCCGGAGACGGGATCCCTCTCCATTCCCGCCCGCAAAGGCCTGGGAGCCATCGAGCACTATCTGGTGGTGCGCTATTTCATGTACACCCAGGTGTACCAGCACCCCAAGAGCCTGTGTGCCCGCTTTATGTTGGAGCGGCTCTTCAAGCGGGCCCAGGTGCTCCTGCACCAGGGAAAGATCGAGCTGGATCCCATCTTGAGTGCCTGGTGTTGGGCGGCGCTGGCGGTGCAAAAGGGGGATCCCTTCGAGCTGCCTTTGCCCCTCTATCTGGCCGCTGACGATGTGATGTTCAGCTACCCTTTTCGCTTTTGGGCCATGGCGGGGAAGGATCCCATCTTGGCCGATTTGGCGGGGCGCTATTTGGATCGGGATCTATTCAAGGCCCGCAACATCACCCGCTTGCCAGAAGAGCGACGCCAAGAGCTGGTGGCAACTCTAAGCCAGAAGATGCAGCAAGATGGCTTGGATCCAGAAAGCTATTTGGGAATTCGCTCGGCCCACGTCCAGGGCTACAGCTTCTACGACCAAGGGATCCAACTCAAAACCGAGGACGGCTACGTGGAAATTGCCCAGCTCTCGCCGCTGGTGCGATCCCTGGTGGAAACGCAAAGCCAGGTTTGGCTGATCTTCCCCCGCCCCTACAGCGATATCGTAGAGAGGGCTTTGTCTGCCTAGAGGATTGGCAGATCCCAGGGCTAGGGCATGGGCAAAATCCGTTCCTTATCTGAAAGAGGGAAGCAAGAGTGGGAATCCCGGAGATCCTGGCGATGGTGTTGGTGCTAACGGCCCTGGCGATTGCCTTGGTGGCGCTGCGGCTGGGGCAGGCGCTGTGGGCTTCCCCCTGGCTGCGGGATCCCTTGCCGGAGCAAGCGGCAGAGGTCGGAGCGGCCCTGGAGCGGCTGGCGGTGATCGTGCCTGCCTACAACGAGGCGGAAAACGTGGTGGGCTGCCTAAGCAGCATCCTGGACAGCACCGCCGCCCCGCTGCAGGTCTGGCTGGTGGACGACGGCTCCACCGATGCCACCTGGGAGCTGGCCCAGGCCCTGGCTGCCGAACGGCAAGATCTGCGGCTGCACCTGCTCCAAGGGGATCCCCGCCCCCAAGGCCAAACGTGGGTGGGCAAAAACTGGGCCTGTGCCCAGGCCGTTGCCGCCCTGGCCGCCCAGCCTGATCCCCCCGACTACCTGCTCTTTCTCGACTGCGACGTGCGGCTGGGATCCGCTGCCATCGAAGCAGCCCTAGGACAGTTGCTGGCAAGCGGCAGCGGCTTGGTAAGCGTAGGGCCTCAGTTGGTGTGCGGCTGTCTGGCCGAGTGGCTGGTGCAGCCCATCATGATGGCCATCTTGGCGGCAGGCTACGACTTTGCCGCCGTCAACGATCCCAAGCGTCCCAAGGCCTTTGCCTTCGGGCCGTTCATGCTGTTTCGCCGCTCCGCCTACGAGCAAGTGGGCGGACACGCCGGCGTGGCCAATGTGGTTATCGAGGATGTGGCCTTGGCCCAGCGCATCAAAGCGGCTGGCCTGGGCTTGCAGATTTGCCTAGGGGGGTCGCGGGTGCGATGCCGCATGTACGCCAATGGAGCCGCCCTCTGGGAAGGGTGGACGAAAAACTGGTTCCTGGGCCTGGAGCGCAACTGGGCCCTCGCCGTGTTGGCGATGGTCACTGTCTTGGGCATCTGCGGCCTGCCCTGGCTGGGGTTGATCCTGGCTGTGGCTACCGGATCCCCGCAGGTCTTGGCGGCCAGCCTGGCCGGGATCCTAGGCCAAGGGGTCATCCGCCTGCTTCTATGGCGTTGGGCCCACCTGCCGCTGCGTTACTGGTGGCTGACGGCGGTGGGAGGCTGGGTGACGGCGGCCATCATCTTGGCTTCTGCCATCCGCACCACCAGCGGGCGCAACTGGACTTGGCGGGGCCGTCCCCTGGCAGCAAGCTAAGCAGAATACAAGAAGCCCCTCCCGCTGACGCGAGCAGAAACACCGCGGGAACATGGTCTAATGGGGAATGTTCGGAGAGGATCCCAAGATAAACAAGCGGCGTTTACAAACAGTGGGATAGCGCAATGCAGGCTTTGGTCATCGGCTCCGGGGGACGAGAACACGCTTTGGCGTGGAAGCTGTTGCAGTCTCCCCAGATTACTCGGGTCTACTGTGCACCTGGCAACGGCGGCACGCAGCAGATGCCCCGCTGTCAGTCTGTGGCTTTGGCGGCCACCGACATCGAGGGACTGGTGCGATTTGCTACCGTGCAAGGGATCCGCCTGACGGTGGTGGGGCCGGAACTGCCCTTGGTCGCGGGAATTGTGGACGCCTTTCAGGCAGCGGGGCTCCCCATTTTCGGCCCCAGTCGCGCCGCCGCCCAACTGGAGGGGAGCAAGCTCTGGGCCAAGCAACTGATGCAGGAAGCAGGGATCCCTACGGCTCCGGCTGCTGGCTTTGCCGACTTGTCTGAGGCACTGGCCTACCTGGATTCAAGAACTCCGTCAGGCAAAGGCAGCTATCCGGTGGTAATTAAAAAAGATGGGCTGGCCGCCGGCAAGGGGGTAACCGTTGCCCACAGCCGGGAAGAAGCCGTGCAGGCCCTGGAGGCGGCCCTGGCCAAGCCGGGCGAGCGGGTGCTGATTGAGGAGTTCCTTGCCGGCCAAGAGGTCTCGGTGCTGGCCTTGACGGATGGCCAGATCTGCCTGCCGCTGCTGCCCGCCCAAGACTACAAGCGCCTTGGCGATGGCGATACCGGCCCCAATACCGGCGGCATGGGGGCCCACGCCCCAGCAGACCACCTGGTGACGCCACAGATTTTGGCCCGCATCCAGGCCCAAGTGCTGGATCCCACCCTGCAGGCGCTGCAGCGGCGGGGCATCCGCTACCAGGGGGTGATCTACGCCGGCCTAATGATCACGCCCAACGGGGATCCCTATGTGTTGGAGTACAACTGCCGCTTCGGGGATCCCGAAGCCCAGGTGATCCTGCCCCTGTTGGAAAACCCTCTGGACGAGGTGCTGCTGGCCTGCATCGAGGGACGGCTGGCCGATCTTCAACTGAAGTGGAAACCTGGCTACGCCGCCTGCGTGGTCATGGCCGCCCCCGGCTACCCTGACAGCTACGAGCGAG
>NZ_JANSIR010000108.1:0-10384 GCF_047462155.1 Synechococcus sp. OH2 | reverse complement strand
ATCCCCATTACTGGCCTGGAGGCTGCTGCTGCCACCGGGGCCCTCGTGTTCCATGCCGGCACCCGCCAGGTGGGCAAGCAGCTCCTCAGCGACGGCGGGCGCGTCCTCTGTCTTACCGGCCAAGGGGCAACGCTGGCGGAAGCGCTGCGCCAAGCCTATGCCGCCGTGGAGCAAGTCCAGTTCCCCAAAGCCCATTACCGCTCCGACATCGGCAGCCGCGCCCTTGGGCCTGCCGTCCGGCGAGGTGTAGTGCCCGCCTCCTAGTCCCCTTCTTTTTCGACTGCATCTTAAAGCCCCAGAGAGGTCGCTTCTCTGGGGCTGGTAAAGCAGCTTTAAAAAAAGCTTTGATGATTAGAGCCTAACTCCTCCAGTAAAGAGACGGCAACGATGGTATCAGAATCTCAACTTTCCTTAGATTTTCTCAACGGTGGAGCTGTTCCCAGTTGCAACTAACCTGCTCGGTGCTTGGATTCCTCTGGCGTCAGGGGGCCGGAGTTCTGGCGGCTAGGGAGAAGGGAGGCAGCCACGGCTGTTCCCAACTGAGGAGAAGAGGACTAATGTCTCGATCCCGGATGCATGCAGTTGAGCATCAGGGTTCGAAGTCCTACTCTAAGCTGAGGTTGAAGGGCTCCTTCTGCCAGAGCCAGCGGGGTGGGATCCCCAGTCCTGCGGTTACGGGTGCAGACCTTTGCGGCGCCTGAGGGTCGCAGTCGTAGAGGGTAGTGGTGTAGCGATAGGTGCGCGGCGGCCCGCCCTTGAGCCGGATGCCGCTAATCTCAAAGAGGTAGGGGCGATTGGGCTGGACGGATCCTACCGAGTAAGTGAGAGTCTCTAGGCCAAAGGTGGGATCCCCAACCCGGATATCCCAAACCGGCACTGCCTCGCCAGTGAGGGCATCGGTGATGCGAACTTGGGCCTGGCTGAGATCAGAGAGGCCGCCGCGGCTGGGCACCGAGAAAGACCAGCGGTAGGCAGACAAAGGTTGGCTGGAAAACCCTTCGAGGCGGTACAGGTAGCCGTCCCTCTCCGGGAAGGCAATGAACTCTGGATCTGGCACCGACTCGTCAAAACCGAAGATCCAATTGGCATTGGCCTGGGTCACCCGTCCGGCCCGCGGGTCGTAGACAATGCCGTAAGCTCCTTGGGCGTACTGGGGGTAGAGGTTCCAGCGGCGATGCCCCACATCCACGAAGTTTTCCCGGCCCGGCTCGGCAAAATAAATATCCACCTGGCGCGCCAGCACCCGCCCTGGGTCGGGGCCGTTCAGCTCCAGAATCGGGCCAATCGCCAAGTTGCTAAAGCGGGATCCCGCCGCCCCGGCAGCAGTGAAGCAACGCCAAGAGGGAGGTGGCTCGTGGCTGAGGGCGCCATTGGCCACCTGCAGCAGCGCCGCCTGCTGAGCGGCCGCCAAGAATTCGGGATTGAGCTCCACCGGGGGCAACTCGTGCAACAGCCGCAGAAAGTTCAGCCGATCCATCATCTTCTGGGCTGCTGCCGGGGTGAGGCGACCGGGATTGCAGGTGGCAACTTGCGGCTGCTCGGCATAGATGGGGCCAGCAAAGGTGCGGGTCTGGCGATCCAACTGGCAGAGGAAGTTGGCAATCGGCAGCTCTCCTGCCCGCGGAGGTTCTGGAGCTGTGAGGGATCCCCTCCCACCACAGGCAGCCACCAAAAATAGTAGGCAGAGCAAACTAAGAACCCCCCCTGCCCAGACTGGCTTCCAACTGGGCAGCCGCTGCCAAGGCATGTAAGTCCTGTAGGCTTATCGACTAGCAGGAGTAGGGGTAGGAGGGAGGCTGGGGGGGCTGACGGTGCTGCTGCTACCCTCGTCACAGGCAGAGAGCAGCCCCAGGCAGAGGAACAGGGCCAGAGCCCCCAAGAGCTTGCAGGTCACTTGGGTGGGTTGAAGTGTAGCCATCGCAACAGATCTCCAAAACCCTGCCAGGTTTGACCCTGTTTTATCACGCAGGGGGGGAAGTGCCAGAGCAGAACCTGAGAATAAGTTGAACGATGTTTCTCCCCCTTGGCCCTGCCTACCAGAGATAGAGCCCAAAGCGATCCTCTCTCTCCACCCTTAGTGCTGGTAGGGATCCCCGTACCTTAATGCACCTTAGATGAATCTGCTTTTTTGCTGCTGAATTCGGCTGCTCAAGGGATGATCTGAAACTCCAGGTTGTAGGTCTGAAGCAGGTTGATTGTCTCGTGGTCAGTGAGGTTGGTGTCGGCCAGCTCCAGGTTGTAGAAATCGATAAACTCCTCGTGATCGAAGTAGGGGCCGGCATGCCAGGTGCCCATTTCCAGTTTGATAAAGCGGTCGCCGGGCACCCGAAAAGCTTGAATCTCATCCACTTGCAGCTCGTCGGCAGGCGGCGCGACGGCGATAAACCACTCCTTGCCGTGCAGGGATCCCAGACACTGGGTGCAACGGGTGTGGTGAGTTATTTGGGTGAACCGAAGGCCACGGCGGGGCAAGCGCATGAGGTAAAAGCGGGGTTGCCCCTGATTCAAAACCAACTGGGCATCTTGGCCATCGAAGGGTTTGTCGTCAGGAGTAGGATAGATCACCTGCCCGTAGAGGGCAAAGTTTTCCGGTTCAGCGAGATGGGCCTTCAGTTGGCGCAGTTGACTGCTCACCCTGCTTGTCTCCTCTTTCCCAAACCTGTACCCGTTGTTGCTCCGCAAGCCGATCCCCACCTGCTGCCGGCACAAGGTCGTGAAGACCCAAATAGCAGAGCAGCTCTTATTTTATCTAGTTATCTAGATTTGCCGGCAGTCTCCTTCCGCAGAACAGTCTCAGTAAAATGGGAGAAATTTGTAACACTCGGCAATGGTGATGCGGCGGGATTTACAGGAGCTGGTCATTTCCCCTTCTCTGGTGGAAAACCTTTCCGGGGTACCTATAGATTGGCTGTACCGACCTCGGCCTGTCCGTCGCTGGAAAGATTGGCTGCGCCAGTTCTCCGCCTTCTGGGATCTGCTGCGCCTGTTGTTGGTGCTGGATCTCTTCTGCCGTTTCTTGACCTTTTGGACGGGGGGATCCCTGCTGACCTTGCTGGGGCGGATCTGGATCCCTGGCCTGCACAGCAGTTGGGGCACTTGGCTGGTGGAATGGGGGATCCTGGCAGCCATTGCCGCTTTGGGCCAAGCCTATTGGATTTTCCGCAGCCGCCGCCTGCTGCTCTTGCTGAACTTGCTGGAAGAAGTAGATCGCTACCATCAGCTTATTCAAGCTATTCACATCAATGACGAATTGGTGGAGGCAGGTAACCCTGAGGTCAAGCTGCCCCAGCGGGATCAGATTATCGAGGCTCTGAAGCTGGCTCGCAGCGACCTAATCCGCGCCTTGAAAACCGAACGGATCTTGCGGCAGAACAAAGACTTTATTGAGCAGCAAAGTGAGTTCTTCGGTGACGAGTTGACGACTCTAACTGCGCTCCAGATAAGGGAACAGGCCAGCGAACAGTCGCGGCTTTTGGAGGCTGCTTTGCAAATTGCCTTGCAAGTGCGCTCCCAACTGAGCCAACTGCAAAACTGGGAAGCAAGCCTATCCCCAGACAAAACTCAGCCTCCCAGCGAGGCTCAAAACCCAGATTCTCCTCCTCTGGGTTAGGCCCTCCTAGCTGCGGCAGGCGCTGGTGACTGCTGCTGAAGCAGGGGTGGAAAACTGGAGCAGGGATCCCTAAGTTGGCAGAGCTCTAGTTAAAATTAAAAAATGTCCTGCTTGAGTAACTGGGCCAAGCGCTCCAGGCCCTTTTTGACCTGGCGGGAAACGGTAACGGCACTGATCCCCAGCCGCTCTGCCGTTTCTTTCTGGGTGAGGTCGTAGAAGAAGACAAATTCCAAAATCTGGCGGGTGCGTTCTTCCAGCTTGGCTAAGGCATGTTGCAGACGGATGCGGTCTTCTTCAGCCAGTTGAAAGCTGCGGTAGCGCTGATCGGGAACGACATCTCCCAACGCAACACTGTCTTCCTCAGTTTGAATCGGGGCATCGAGGCTGAGCAAGAGGCTGTTTTGTCGAGCCAGCTCCATCTCTCGCCATTCCTGCTCCGTTAGTTGCAAGGCTTCCCTCACCTCCGCCTCAGAGGGGGAACGGCCCAACTCTTGCCGCAGGCGCGCAATCACCTTCTTGGCTTGCCGCTGCAGAGTCACCCAGCGGCGTGGGATCCGCATTGTTGGGCTTTTGTCTCGCAGGTAGTGTTGAATTTCTCCGCGAATGTAGGGCATGGCGAAGGAGCTGAAGGCCAGGCCGCGGGTAATATCGAAGCGCTCGATGGCTTGGATGAGCCCTATGCATCCCACTTGCACCAGGTCGTCGTAGGCCTCATTGCATTGGCTGCGCCAGTGGTGGGCTTCTTTACGCACCAAGCCCAGGTTCATTTCCACCAGCCGGTTGCGCAGGGCCGGATCCCGAGTCTGGTGGTACAGTCGCAACAGTGCAGCAGTTTGAGCTTTAACATCTTCATGTTTGGATGCCATAGACGCACCCACAGCTCGGGATCCAGAATCGCCAATACTCGCTTTAGTCAAAGATAGGGGAGCCGCGGCTGTCGATGGCGTTGGCGGCTCGGAGGCGTCGAGAGAAGACCGCTGAGGAGCTGTTAGCATAGACAATTACTTTTTTTCTTTTCTTTACTTTCTGAGCTGCAGTCATTTAAGACCCGATCAGTACCCAAACAACTCAAAGGCGGCGAATGCCAGGCGAAACCAGACTTCCCCTGGAACCAACCGCGAAGAAGCTTGCAGGCAGACAGTATCAGGTTGTGTCCATGAAAATGCTACCAGATGTTAAGAAGAACACATCCTGCCCCCGAGATTTGCCAGGAGCTAGAGTGTTCTCAGTTTGCTCAGGTTTTTCGCTGTAAGCAACAGCATCTCTACGGAAAATCAGCGGGTTTCCTCTGCATTGGGCGGAGCCACCAGATTGCTGTTGCCGGCCCATCCTCTGGAACTCAGGACGCAGACGATGAGCAACTAAAGTTGCTTACGGGCTTCTCCGCCCCGCACGAAATACGGAGCTACCAAGCTATCCCTCCGTGTCGGTTCCAAGGCCGGAGAGGGCTGTCAGGAAGGCCGTAAAGCTCGGCTCACTGCGAATGAGGTCGAAATAGGGCTCAGAGGAGAGCAAGGGGCGGTAGCGCTCCGGCTGCAGGCGCAGGGCTTGCTCCAAGGCTTGCAGAGCCTGGGGCACCTGACCTTCCCAGGCGCAGCAGCAGGCTTTGGCGTAGTGGGCCTCGGCATCTTCGGGATCCATCTGCAGGGCCCGGTCAAAACTCTGGATGGCCAGCCCGTAGAGGTTCAAGTCCATCAGCACCAGGCCGCGCTGCACCCAGATCTGAGGGCGCTGGGGATCCTGGGCCAGGGCGCGGTCGTAGCTGTTGAGAGCTTCCATCCAGTTGCCCAGGCGGTGGTGGGCAAGGGCGTGGCCGGCCCAGAGGGAAGCCGATGCGGATCCCAGTTGCAGGGCCCGTTCATAGCTGGCCAGGGCCTCGGCGTAGCGCTCCAGGTGCACTAGGGCCAGCCCGCGACTTTGCCAAACCTGAGGATTGCTGGGGTTAATGGCCAGGGCTTTGTCGTAGCTAGCTAGGGATCCCTGCCACTGCCCCAGCGAGGCCAAGGTTAGCCCGTGCAGATACCACGTTTCCGAGCTATCGGGGCGGAAGGTGAGAATCTGCTCGTAGGCGCGCAGGGCCTCTTGGTAGCGGCCCAGTTGCCGCAGCGTGTTGGCCTGGTTAAAGCGGGCCTCAAAAAAATCCGGCTTTAGGTGCAAAGCCCGCTCGTAGCTGGCCAGCGCTTCCTGGTGACGGCCGAGATCGTCCAGTAGAGAGCCGCGGTTGTTCCAGGCTTCGGGAAAATCTGGCTTCAGCTCCAGGGCACGATCGTAGCTGGCCAGGGCAGCTTGGGCCTGCCCCAGGTGGTCGAGGGTGGTGGCGCGGTTGTACCAGGCAATGGGATCCTGGGGCCGATCTGCCACCGCCTGTTCGAAGGGCTGCAGTTGGGCCCCCTGTTCCACCGTAAGGGCAGAGAGGTCAACCGCCGTTGCCGGCCAAACAGTTGTCGAGTCTGGGGGAGCAGCCTGCTGCTGTCGTCGCAGCCACCAGGCCCAGCCGCCGGCCAAGAGCAACAGGCCCACCCCCAGCAGCAGCACACCCACATCGCTCGGAGCAATCGCAAACGGCATGACCCACTTCCTCGCCGCGCGACTCTACATCATCACCAAAAACGGCAGGGGATCGCTGGGCCCTGCCGGCGAGATCAGCTCGATGCGTTTTTCGCCAGGGTAGGTGCTGGGATCGATCTCAAAAGTTACGGTCAGTGCCTCGGCAGTGGCCTGCACCGGCCCTTGGGAGCGCCCCAAGGGATCCCCGAAGCTAACCCGGATCCCTTTGCCCGCCGGGCTGACGCGGATCTCCGTCACTTGATCCAGATGGGATCCCTCCAGTGTACAGACGATAACATCGCCCACAAAGGCTTCCAGAGGCCATCCCCGCCGTACCTGCGGTCTTGACATGCTCGCCCCACTCCTTGGTTATCGACGTTGCCCTTGGATCCCTTGGCCCTGCTGCGTCGCCCGCGGTCTTGGATCCGCTAACGCCAGGCTCAGGGCTATCGAGAAGGGCTACCTGATGTTTAGCCCAAAGTTCCCGGCATGACAAATGGCCGCTGACCCTGCGGGAACAGCCCCAATCCAGCCCTCTTCCAAACCCGAGGAATCGGGGACGGTCAGCGTGGCCGTTCCCCGCACCAACCAATCGGAAGAGGAACCAACGCTCACCAGCCGCGGCACCTCTTCCAGGCTATCGGCCACGGCAAACAGCACCCGCCCTCGCGCCTGGGGATCCCAGCCCAGCAGCTCGGCATATCCCAGGGCCGGCGGTGGCTCCCAAACCTGTACCGGCGGGATCCCGGTCGAGTCGGTGGGCAAGGGCCAGATCACCGCCCGATCCCAGCTCAAATCGGTTTGGAACCAGCCTGTGTACTCCCGCGCCAGCAGAGTGTTGTCCTGCCAGGCCAGAGGCAGGATCATGGCAAAATCCAAGGGCTCGGCGGGGTCGTACACAGACGCTGAAGCTTGATAGATCACTTGCAAGGCTTGGGTACGAGTGTTCTTGGCAAACAACACACTGGTCAACCGACTGGCCTGAGGGGTGGCCACCAAATCCAGCCGCGTGTACACCTGCCACTGCGGATCCGGTGCCGGCAGAGGCCGGCTGCGCAGCAGGCCAATCAGCGTACACTGCCGTTGCCGCGCCTGCTCCTGCAGGGCATACACCCACTCCCACGGCACGGCCAGCGGCGGAGAAGGGATCCCCTCCGCAGCCGCCATCGTCGCCAACAGCAGGGATCCCATGGCCGCAGACAGAGCCCCTCTCCACCACCGCCCCTTTCGCCAGACAGAAGCTGCCATCTTCACCCAACCTGCGGCCAGGCCAAACTCTCTAGCTCCCCTCGGCCAAGCGCAGTTGCACCGAGCGGCCATGGGCGGGCAGCCCCTCCGCTTGTGCCAGAGCTTGGATCGCGCCAGCCACCTCCTGCAAAGCTGCCGAGCCGTATTGGATCAGGCTGGAGTACTTCAGGAAGGTCTCTACCCCTAGAGCTGAGGCGTAGCGAGCCGCCCCCGCCGTGGGCAAGGTGTGGTTGGGCCCGGCCAGGTAGTCTCCCACCGCCTCTGGAGTGTAGTGCCCCAGGAAGATTGCCCCCGCATGGCGAATGGGATCCAGCAGGGCCCAGGGATCCGCCACCTGCAGCTCCAGGTGCTCCGGCGCGAACTGGTTGGACAAGTTGACTGCTGTCGCCAGATCCGGCACTACGGCAATGAGCCCGTAGTTGGCCACCGCCTTTTCCACCATCAGGCGATTGGGGTGGGTCTCCAGTTGGGCCGCCACCGCCTGCTGCACCTGTTGGGCCAACTGGAGATCGGGGGTGAGGAGAACGGCCGCCGCCAGGGGATCATGCTCGGCCTGGGCCAGAAGATCGGCGGCAACATAGAGGGGATTGGCGCTCTCGTCGGCGATGATCAACACCTCGGAAGGCCCTGCCAGCGAGTCGATCCCCACCGTGCCGTATACCAGCTTCTTGGCCAAAGTCACGTAAATGTTGCCGGGGCCGGTGATTACATCCACCTTGGGGATGGTCTCGGTGCCATAGGCCAGCGCCGCAATGGCCTGGGCCCCGCCGACGCGATAGATGGTGTGGATGCCCACTTCTTGGGCGGCCACCAAAATAGCCGGGCTGATCCCCTTGCCCCCCAGCCCGTCCGATCCCGGTGGGGTCACCATGACAATCTCGGGCACCCCCGCCACCTTGGCCGGAATGGCGTTCATCAACACGGTGCTGGGATAGGCGGCCCGCCCTCCTGGAATGTAGAGGCCGGCGCGGTCCACGGGGCGGTACTGCTTGCCCAAGACAATCTCAGGGCCGGGAAAGCTCACCCAACTGCTGGGCACCCGCTGCCGGTGAAAGGCTTCAATGCGCTGTTTGGCCAGGCGCAGGGCCGATAGCAGTTGCGGCGATACCGCCTGGTAGGCCGCCTCCAGCTCCGCCCCCGAGACCTTCAGCTCCGCCACGCTCAACTCCACCTGGTCAAACTCAGCCGTGTAGGCCAGTAGAGCGCGATCCCCCTGACGGCGCACTGCTTGCAGGATCTCCCGCACAGTGGCCTCACGGTGCAGGTTCTGGTCAGCCTGAGTGCGCTCCGAGATCCGTCTAAGCTCGGCTTCAGCCTCGGTTAGCTGGGTGACGATTCTCAGCATGGCAACTCCTTCGCCTAGCGTGCCGTAAGCAGATGGTAGCGAGGGATCCGGTGGCATCGCGGTAGCAAAGCAGATCCTCACTCCACCGGTTCGGGGTGGCCAGAGGAGCCATCCTCGGTCAGGGATCCCGTCTGCACCTGGGGTGATCTGCTATGGTCATAGCTTAGCCTGGATTTTCCGCGGCCAAGAACCGGCCATGGCGCTTTGAGGACGCTGTTTGAAAAGCAGCTTCCTCTACTTTTACCAGCGCAATTCAGCCGATTTGATTAAATTGCGAAAGTCGTGGATCACCTCTTCGCAGCGGCGGAAAAAAGCCAGTACCCAGTCCCGCAGCACCTTTTGTTGAGATTCGTCCAGCTCCTTGAGGGTGCCCCGGTAGTGGATTTGGCCGCTGCGCTCGATCTCGAACTGGTTGAGCCACTCGGCTGAGGATCCCTGGCGTTCCACCACTTCCTGCCGCGCTGCCTTCCAATAGTTGACGATCACTGCCTTGCCCAAATAGCCGCTTGTGATCTGGCAGAGGCGATTGAGAGATTGCACAAAGACATCCATCTGCATGCGGCTGCCTGTCGCTGCCGGCTGGGTCGCCTCCTCCCTTGGTGTGGGCTTGCCTTCTGCTAGGGTGGAGCTGGGTTGGGTAGGGTTCCGGACGGCCTCCGCCTGGCTGGTCAACAGGCGAAAGGTGGCCAGGCCCTTCGGCGTATCCTGTTGCAGCTCGGCTCGCAGGCGGTTGATGGCCAAGGTGTAGACCGGCATCACCAGCTCGTCATTGACCGCCACCAGCAACACCCACTCCGGCCCTAAGGGGTAGACAAAGACTCGTTGCTCGGCAAACTGAAAGTCAAAATAGTCCAGGCCTGGGGGCATGGTCTGCAAAACCTGAAACAGCCCTTCGGCAAGGGCCTGCTGCTGCCGGCTGTCCAAGTTCTGAAAAGAGCGGTAGAAAAAAGGGCGGCCTGTCCGACTCAGGAGCGCCACCCCCATCACCCCCCGGATGGACAAAAAACTCTCGAGTGTTTCCTTCTCCATGCCCCTCAGGAGCCAACTCGGCCAACACAGCAGAGTGGGTCGGTAGCCCCGTACTTTACTTTAGTGCGGGGCGGAAAAGCCTTCGAGCGACTGGAGTCGCTCGCCAATGTTATTATGCTCGCCAATGTTATTATTGATGTTGTAATCTTAAGTCAGCACCTACCCCGGTGAAAAACCCGGACAGTACCGAAAGCCAGTAAGCAAGCGGAACCTTGAGGCTTTGTCTCTAGGAACTGTCTAGGGGCGTCTTGACAGCGCCTTTACGAGTCCAACTGTGGACTGCGTAAGCCTTCCCCAACTTCAGCCGGGGGAGTGTCAAAACTCCTACGGTGGCTCAGATTAGCCGAGGCTGGTTGGCTACAGCCCATGACTACAGTCTTTGCCAATCCTTGCCCAGTACAGAGCTTTCCAGCAACACCGACTGCAGCCGCTGCAATTACCCTTTGCGTAACAGGGATCCCTCTCGTCTGCAAAAAAAACCTGATGAAACTCGAAAAAGCTGCGGCAAGGAAACTGCGGCTGTTATTTTGCAGTCATTAAAATAAACCGGAATATCGTTAACGTAAGGTGCGGAATTCCCCACCGTCTATACGGTGGGGATGGAG
>NZ_JANSIR010000107.1:32606-34888 GCF_047462155.1 Synechococcus sp. OH2 | reverse complement strand
AAAGCGGATGGGGAACCCCCACCCGCCTGCGCGGTGGGGTAGTTCATCTTTCCAGAGAACCGCGCGTCACCCCTAGCTGGCTGTGGAGCTTCAGCTGGCGCCACAGTTGAGAGCCACTCATCTGGCCTTGGAGGAGCTGTTGATAGCAGTGCAGAGTTTGCCGAATCTGCTCGGGAGATTCCTGCAAGAACTCGATGCGCAGATAGCGCAGCCCCAGTGCCAGTAGCCGCGGCACATATTCGGCCCCAGTTTGGGCTGTGCCGTTGTAGAGGGTGTTGCGGCAGCCAGCGTCAGCTTTCAAAATGTGCTCAACATTAGCCCTGTCCCTTAGCTTTACCTCGTGTTTTTCGCAGGGGCGGCCACAATTGGTGTAATCGGTGCCGCTCGACAAAAAGGCGCAGAAGACGCAGTGCTCCATGTGAAACAGGGGCATGTGCTGGTGGATGGTAACCTCGTACCAGTGGGCGGGGCCAGCTTGCAGCAGGGATCCCAGTTGCTCGTGGTTGAGGTCATAGGAGGCCGTCAGGCGCTCCAGGCGGTAGCGGCTTTTGAAATAGTGAGCGGTGATGGGGTTGGCCACGTTCAGAGAAAAATCGCCGATACAGCGCTGGTTGGCAAAAAAGCGCAGGTGGTCGTAGTTGCGCACCAGATAGCCATCGGCTCCTGCTGCCAACACCTGTTTGAGGATCCAGCTTTCTCCCGGCTTGGTAATGCGGGGCGGGGCCACCCACAGCTCCACCTCAGGGTGAGCGGCCTTGGTAGCGCAGATAACTTCCCGGTAGCAGCGGGGATCCTCCAACTCCAGGTAGATCTGGCGGATGCCACAGGCAATCACTGCCGGCAACTGCTCCGGATCCCGCACCAAGACCACAAGCTGGGGCGATCCCGGCTCGGCTTGCTCTGGGGGGGGCAGCAGGTCTTGCCAGTGGGCGTTAGGGTTAAAGTGCCAGCGGCGGGGCCGGGCCCGCAGCGCCTGCAACTGCTCCACCGCCTGGCGCCGCATCTGGTTGAGGACGCTCAGCGGCAGCATCACTTCTCCCTCCAGGGCATTGTGCAGGGATCCCAGGCGAAAGGGCGTGCCCCCTAGGCGGCCCAGTTGCTGTTGCAGCTTCTCGTCGGTGAGGGGTTGGTGGTGGGCAGGCTGCAAGGGCACAGGGGAGTCCACCCGCACTGTGTGGCCCTCTTCATCCCGCAAAATCAGCGTCAGGGGCAGGCCGGCCTGGCCGTGGACTTCCAGGTGAACGGGGCGTCGGAAGCGGGGCTGATCCCCGGCGTAGCTCTGGCGCAGGCGTTTCTCCAGCTCTGGGTCACTGGTTTTCCAGAGGCGATCCCCCACCCGTAGGCGTTTGCAGTCAATTGCCCCCGGAGCAAAGCAAAGCCAGGCCAACCCCTGCTGCTCTTGCACACGGTAGACTCGCCCCCCCTGCTCCGGCAGCTCCGGCTCCCCCTGGTCAAACACCACACCATCCCCCGCCTTGAGGGGGGCTTCTAGGCGTACCCCCACCCGCTCCCCTTGGATCCCCAGCACCTGCCCTAAGTAAACCCCCCGCTTTTTGCCAAAACGGGCATGCACCAGCTCTTGGTTGTTGATGCCCCGCAGCCAGCCGGTATACAGCCCGCGGGAAAAGCTCATCTCCAGCTCATACCACTCCTGAGTTGAGGGCTGCCACGCCTGCCCTGCCCCCAAGGCGTCCAAGGCCCGCCGATAGATGCGCGTTACATTGGCTACATATTCCGGCGATTTCAGGCGGCCCTCAATTTTTAGGCAGTGGATCCCCAACTTGACCAGCTCCGGCAGCACCTCCAGCCCGGCCAAATCCTGGGGGCTGAGCAGATACCGCTTCTCCCCTAGATCACGCCGGATCCCGTCTACCACCAGCTCGTAAGGCAGGCGGCAGGCCTGGGCACATTCTCCGCGGTTGGCCGAACGTCCCCCTAGCGCCTCGCTGGTTAGACATTGCCCGGAATAGGCCACGCAGAGGGCCCCATGGACAAACACCTCCAGAGCAATTGGGGATCCCTTCTCTTCCAGATGGGCGCGGATCTTGGCTATTTCCTTAAGGGAACACTCCCGCGCCAGCACCACCACCTCACAACCCAGCTCGGCGGCAAACTCGGCTCCCACGCCACTGGTAATGGTCATCTGCGTCGAGGCGTGGAGGGGGAAATCGGGAGAAAGATGCCGAACCAGCCGGGCAATGCCGACATCCTGCACAATGACAGCGTCCACCCCTGCTGCCGTCATGGCGCGGATGTACCGTTCCGCCTCCTCCAGCTCCTCA
>NZ_JANSIR010000107.1:25656-32363 GCF_047462155.1 Synechococcus sp. OH2 | reverse complement strand
TCCCCCGCCGGCGCCAGCAGCAACGGCAGCTCGGCGGGCACGGCCGCCGCCAGACGTCCGGTTTCTACGGAACCCATCTCAGAAGCGCTCATGAGAAGAACCCAGAGAAAAAACAAGGGATCCTTTCCCATTCAAAAGCAAAAAACCTGAGAGCAGGATCCCCCTTGCCTCAGGCCAAGCCGTCACTGCCAGCGGGCTCTTAACAACGCAAAAGACCAAGGTCTCAGAAAACCACAGGCTGTCCGCCCACTAGGACGCCAGCAGCACATTCAGGATCCCGCTGAGGATGGCACTGAACAGGGCTAGCGTAATGTAGCGGCCAACAGTCGGGTCTTCGCCCAGGAGCCGGTCAGAAGTGCTAATGGTAAAAAACAAAGACCACGCCTGAGTGGCGTTGATGGTCTCAAACTGGTTGAATTCAGGGGTGAAGATCTTGGCCATCGTGAAATGCTCCCTACGGCTGGGGGTTTGCACCACCTTAACAAAAGTTAAGGCTAGCTGCCACGTTCGCACGGCTACATCAGGTAGGGCAGAGTCAGCGCAATATCACTTTGGGAGAAAGCAGCAACGTCAGGGATCCCTGGCAATAGTCGATACGGCCTTCTGCAAAGCGCACCTGGGCCAAGCCTGCCTTTTTGAGGGTAATAGCCTGGGGATTGGTCGGCAGTAGGCCAATAGCTGCCTGTATCCACAGGCTCAGATCCGGCTGGTGGCCGACCAAGGCCAGAGACGTGAAGGGATCCCGCTCCGCCTGCCAGCGCACCAGGTCGGTGAAGCTGCCGTCCGGGGCCAGCGGCTCAAACACTTCTAGAGCTTCGGCCAAGTTCTCGTGAAAAAAAATCTCCGCCGTCTGCCGCGCCCTCACAAGGGGGCTGGTGAGCAGGAGATCCCACTTCCAACCCATATCCTTGAGTTGGCGGGCAATTTTGCGGCAGCGCTTGCGTCCCTCGTCGGTCAAGGCGCGGAAAGCGTCCTCCACTCCCGCTTGTGCTTCTTCGGCTATGCCGTGGCGAATAAAATCCACAGCTACTTCCTGAACGGAAGTCCGCTTCTCGGCTGCAGCCTGATTGCCTCCTTCTGGCCCGAGCTCAAATGCCATCGGCGCCTGCACGCTTTCTCCCTCTTCCACTCCAGAATACCCCGCTCAGGTTGGGAAAAGCTCGCCTGTTCAGCCCAACCCTCTGGCAAAAATTGTAGGTGCCTGCTGCGGCCTAGAACAGAAGCCCAGAAAGTTATGATAGGATCGCTCTAAGTGACGGGTACGTACTGTTTCAGGAGTTCTCCAAGCATGTCTGCAGCAATAGATGTTGCTGATGCTACCTTTGAGGCAGAGGTGCTGCGTAGCGATATCCCAGTCTTGGTGGATTTTTGGGCGCCCTGGTGTGGCCCATGCCGGATGGTAGCTCCTGTGGTTCAGGAGATAGCCGAGCAGTATGCCGGCAAGGTTAAGGTCGTGAAAATCAATACGGACGAGAATCCCCAAACTGCCAGCCAGTATGGCATTCGCAGCATTCCCACCTTGATGCTCTTCAAGGGAGGCCAGAAGGTAGATGTGGTGGTCGGCGCTGTGCCTAAGGCAACTCTAACCACAATTCTGGAGAAGCACTTTGACACGCCTGCTGAGGGCTAAGATCCGGGCAGGAGGAGCGACTGTCAGTGCTTCAGAGCGCTACGTCTGGATTCGGGAGTAAAGCCTAAGTAGCATTTAGCTTAATCGGCGGCAAGCGCCGCACTGTATTGATTGGTGAATTGTGTTAACTCAAGAGCCAATCAGTGTCGGGGTAACAGCTGCTTATGCTACAAGTGAGGAGAACAAGTTAAATTTCTGGAGAGTTTCCCACCGTGGATCCCACGGCAGTGGCACTCTGAGACCTCTGTACCAACAAGTCTGTGAAGTGTGAAGCCCGCACTCTATCGGCTCGCGCAGCGTGGTGTAAGCCATTTTGCGTTGACTCAACGAAGATGAGTGCCGGGGTTCGTTTACCGTCGATAGTCTATTGCAGTAAAGTAATAACAGAGAACTCTGGATCCTGGCTTGGCTGATTCCCTTTCTTCTCTTCTCCAGGAGATTTTCTCCAACGCTGAGACTCGTCTGAAGCAGTTGGAGTATCACCCCAACCGGACGGCTTGGCTGCGCATTTTGCAGTCACTGCAGCGGATGGGATCTCTGAATCTCAGCCGCTTGGACGCCAAGATCCTGGCGGCCACGCTTGAGGATCTAGAGCAAGGGTTTGCGGCCTTCCAGAACTATGTCCATCAGCGCAAGGTAACAGTTTTTGGGTCGGCACGGGTAGGGCCGGACAGCCCGGAATACCGACAGGCACAGTTGTTCGCCCACTGCATCAGCCAGCGAGGGTTCATGGTGCTGACGGGGGGCGGCAGTGGAATCATGGAAGCCGGCAATCGGGGGGCAGGGCTGGAAAACTCGTTTGGGCTGAATATCCAGCTTCCCTTCGAGCAGATGGCCAATCCTGTGATTGCTGCCAGCGATCGGGTCATTAACTTTAAGTATTTCTTTTCACGCAAGCTCTTTTTTGTCAAAGAAACCGATGCGCTGGTGCTTTTCCCCGGTGGCTTTGGTACGCAGGATGAGGCTTTTGAATGTCTGACCTTGATGCAAACCGGTAAAACCAAGCTCATGCCCTTGGTGCTGGTGGACAAGAAGGGCGGTTGCTACTGGAAAGAATGGGATGAATATGTGCGGGAGCATCTACTCAGCCGCGGCCTGATTAGCCCAGAAGATCTCTTCTTATACACCTTAACTGACGATGTAGGGGATGCCTGCCAGCAGATCGTCGATTTTTATCGCATCTTTCACAGCAATCGCTATGTGCGGGAACTGCTGGTTTTGCGCTTGAATGCCAAGCTCTCGCCCCAGGCTCTGGATATCTTAAACGAAGAGTTTGCCGACATTCTCGACTCGGGCCGAATCGAGCAAACTGAGGCTTTGCCGGAAGAAGCAGAGGAAGAGATTGCCCATTTGCCAAGGCTAGTGATGCATTTTAACCAACGCAACTTTGGGCGGCTGTGGCAAATGGTGCGCCGGATCAACACGCTTCATCCAGCACAGCCGGATCGTCTGCAAATGCGCCCCGACCAAAAGTAGGGGATTGTCGTCCCAATGGGCCGGTTGTTTGTCAAAATCTGCGGCATCACTCGCCAGGATCAAGCGGAGGCTATCGCTGCGCTGGGGGTGAGCGCTCTTGGGTTTATCGCAGTGCCCAACACGCCGCGCTATTTGCCTCTCTCGGCAGCGCGCTGGCTGGGATCCCTGCCCGGACATGTAGAAAAGGTGGGGGTCTTTGTGGATCAGGATCCCCGTACGATTGCCACCTGGGTGGAAGTGGGCGGCCTCACGGCTGTTCAGCTCCACGGCCAGGAATCGCCAGAAGAGTGCCGGCAACTGGGAGAATGGCTCCCCGGCATTCGCCGCATCAAGGCCCTGCGCATTCGCCAGCCGGCAGATCTGGAGGCAGCCCACCTCTACGGCGACTGTGTGGAGGCTCTGCTTCTTGACGCCTATCACCCACAGCGGGCGGGTGGCACTGGGCAAACCCTCAACTGGCCAGAGTTGGCCCACCGCTCCCTGCCCCTGCCCTGGCTGCTGGCCGGTGGCCTCACCCCAGACAATGTTCTGCAGGCCCTCAGCTACCTCCAGCCTAGCGGCATTGATCTCTCCAGCGGCGTCGAGCACCAACCGGGCGACAAAGATCTGGACAAAGTCCGGCGTCTGCTGCAGCAGTTGGGATCCCAAGGGTGGCAAATCGCTTCTGCCCTACCTCAACCCAATCAAGGCCTTTAGCCCCTCCGGCCGAGCCGGATCCCTATTGCAAGGATTGGAAGGATTGAATATCTAGCCCCGGCTCAAACATCAGCTCTTTCACCTCTCCAAACCTTCCCATCACCCCCAGATGGCGGTCGTTGAAGGTCACCAACACCCCGCCGGCATTGCCGGTACGCAGCACAATTGATCGCTCGGCTTCCCAGTTCAGCTCTGCCCCCGGCTGCAGGGTGGCCTCAAAAACGGTTTTTCCATCGGCGATGACTCGTAGCCAGGAGGGACGCTCTACCACGCGAATATCAAGGCGCACCGGCTTGCGCCGCGTCCCCTCCGTATGGGCCTCCAACACGTCAGGGAAAACCCCCTGGATGCGCGTCCACTGATCCAGCGTGGGAAACATCTGGCGAAGGGTCGGTTCTGGGCTGCGCCCAGGGGAGTTAGCTGCTTGCGGCTGCGACTGGGATCCCTCGCCGCTTGACCTGCTGGCCAGCCAATGCCCAAAGGGGTTGCCGGTGCTGTCCAAAAGAGCCGACAGCCCTCCCACCGCCAGCACGACCAGCACCACATAGGCGGCCCAAAGGTGAAAGGGGCGCAGGGCAAAGCCCAGCTGTTCGCCAACAGCAGTAAGAGGAGGGAGCGCATGGGGCGTTTTGGCAGCTAGGAGTGGCAAAGCTTGCCGAGATAAAGCCTCGCCATCCAGCCCCAGATAGTTGGCATAGCGCTTGAGGAAGCCTTGCACATAGACCGGCTCCGGCAACCGGCTCAAGTCGGCTTCCTCCAGGGCCTGCAGATATTGGGAGCGAATGAAGGTATCGTTGGCTACATCTGTCAACGTCAGCCCCCGTGCCTCCCGTGTTTGCCGCAACAGGGATCCCAGGGCTTCCAATCCCGTTAGCGGGACAGAGTCCTTAGAGCGTTCCGGCTCTTGCATCGTTGGGCTACCTGCAAAAGTTCCCCCGCTAAAGATTATGAAGAGGGAGAGGAGGAGTGAAAAGAGGCACTTCTGGACGGAGCTGAGCCGTTAGTGACCGCAAACGGGGCTAGCAAAGCCTGAACCTCCTGCGGCTGCAACAGGCGAAACTGACCTGGCTTTAGGTTGCCTAGACGCAGCGGGCCAATCGCCTCCCGGTGTAAGCTGAGCACAGGATGGCCCAGCTGCTCGGCCACCCGCCGAATTTGCCGGTTGCGGCCTTCAAATAGGACTACCCTCAGCCAAGAGGAGTTGGAGGTTCTTCCAAAAGGGGGCGGATCACAAAACTCCACCTCTGCCGGCAAAGTGGTAGACCCATCCAAGTCGACGCCCTCCCGCCACCGTTGCAGAGTGGCTTGGCTAGGGCGCCCCTGCACCTGCACAAGATAGGCCTTGGGCAGATGGTAGCGCGGGTGGGTCAGCTTCAGCGTCAGGTCGCCGTCGTTAGTCAGAAGCAGGGCCCCACTGCTGTCGGCGTCCAATCGGCCCACCGGGTAAAGACGGATCTGCCGGTTCCAGGGTGGGGGAAGCAAATCCAGCACCGTCTTGCGTCCTAGGGGATCCCTACAGGTGGACAAGACTCCCAGGGGCTTGTGCAGAAGCAAAACGTGGCGGGCCGGATCCCTGAAGAGGATCACCCGTCCATCCACCTCGACGCGATCCCGTTCCGGATCGGCTTTAAAGCCCAGCTCGGTGACCACCTTCCCATTGACTCGAATGCGTCCGGCTAGGATCCAAGCTTCCACCTGGCGGCGGGAGGCCAAGCCCTGCTGAGCCAAAAGTTTCTGGAGCCGTTGGGGTGCTGCCATAGGCAAGGGGACTAGAGCAGAGTCTTTGCAGTGCAAAAGCAGATGGCCAGAGTCGGGGGGCAGCAGGGGTTGCCCGTTTAGGCAGGAAACCAAAGCTTCCGCCCGTTTGTGGCCTGTAGAGCTGAGAGACGGGTAGTGCCTGCTAACAAAACGGTGTAGCTATTGGTTACCCAACTCCTCTGCTTCGCCCTCACTGCCCTCTTCAACCGTTTCCTGGTTCTTAGATGAGGATCCCTCCTGCTTAGTTTCGGCGTCCCGTTTCAGTTGGTTAAGCAGGGCCAGAACCCGGGATCCCCGCTCCAAAGAGCGATCCTGCAAAAACACCACCGTCGGCACCCGTCGCAGGCCGAGGCGCTGACCGATTTCCCGCCGCACGAAGGAAGTGGCAGAGGCCAGCCCCTCCATGGTCTGCTGCTGGGCCGCTTCATCGCCATAGATGCTGACGAAGATGCGGGCATTTTGCAAGTCATTGGAAACCTCGACATCCACAATGCTGACCATGCCCGCCCCCACGCGGTCATCTTTGATCTCCGAGAGCAGGATTTGGCTGACCTCCCGTTTGATCAGCTCGGCTACCCGTGCCACCCGTCGCGCTGTCGCCATTTTTGGATACCTAGGTTACCGCTCATCCGCAAACCGGCTCTGGCCGGTGTGGAGCAGAGTCCGCGTCGGCTCGATCCCCAGAACAGTAGCCGATGCTACGAGCATCTCTCTCTTCTACCTTTATCTTGAATCCATGTCCACCTTGCCTTGAGTATGAATACCTAAAGCCATCGATGGATGGATGGAGACGTGATGATCAAGACGCCAGAGGCCCTGCGGCGCTCCATTGAGCAGTTTATGCTGAATGTCACAGAGCCGCTTGACCCCTTGCTCTCCCTGAAGCTAACTCAATTGGTGGTGATGTTGGGGGATACAGCGTATGCAATGGGGTACAGCGATGGCCAACAAAAGCCAGATGAACGCTGCCGCTATTGTCCCAGCCGGCTGCTCGACCGTCCAGAGCTTTGACAGAGCCCTTTAAGGTTCTTCATAGTCTAGCTCCTGGCTGTCCAGGAGGGGGGAATGAGTTGAAAGGGGTGGTGGGAACCGGCCAAGATGGGATCCCGTTCCTCAGTAGCCTATGACTTCCCCGGTTTTGATTTGG
>NZ_JANSIR010000107.1:24108-25467 GCF_047462155.1 Synechococcus sp. OH2 | reverse complement strand
AGGTTTTGCAGCGGGCGGATATGGCCCCGGCCAGGGTGGCGTTTCTCCTCCAGGCATTGCAGGAGCTGCAGGAGCGCTACGCCCAGATGGGGATCCCGCTCCTCTGGCGGCGGGGGGATCCGGCGGTGGAGCTGCGGCAGTTGGCCACCGAGCTGGGGGCGCAGGCCGTGTTTTGGAACGAGGATCTGGATCCCTTGGCCCGGCAGCAGGAGAGTCGGGTACGGGCTAGCTTGACGGCAGCCGGGATCCTGTCTTTTTCTTACCAAGATATGCTGCTGCACGGGCCGGGGGAAGTATTGACCCAGGCGGGGGAGCCCTACTCGGTTTTTACCCCTTTCTGGCGCCGCTGGTCCAGCTTGCCCAAGCCAGATCCCTTCCCCATTCCCAAGGAGCTCCAGCCGCTGCCAAACCTCGAAGCCCAACCGCTGCCCACCTTGGCGGATCTGGGCTTTGTCTGCAACCAGCGGATCCCGACATCAGGCGAGAGGGCAGCCCAAGCGCTGCTGGAGGATTTTTGTCAGGGCCTGCGCATTTTCGACTATGAGCGGGCCCGCAATTTCCCGGCTGAACAGGGCACCTCTCTCCTCAGCCCCCACCTGTGCTGGGGAACCATCGGCATTCGCCAGGTGTGGCAGGCTACGCGGGAGGTGGAAGCAGAGGTGCGCAGTGAAGAGGCCGAGAGCAGCCTGCAAACTTGGCGGCAGGAGCTGTGCTGGCGCGAGTTTTACAAGCATGTCTTAGCCCACTGGCCCTACGTGGAGAGCGGCGCCTACCGGCGAGCTTTTGATGCGCTGGAGTGGGACAACCGGCAGGACTGGTTTCAGGCCTGGTGCGCCGGAGAGACGGGCTACCCCATCGTAGATGCGGCCATGCGCCAGCTCAACGAGACCGGCTGGATGCACAACCGCTGCCGCATGATCGTGGCCAGCTTTCTAACCAAAGATCTGCTCATCGACTGGCGCTGGGGAGAGCGCTACTTTATGCAGAAGCTGGTCGACGGGGATCTGGCCGCCAACAACGGCGGCTGGCAGTGGAGCGCCGGTGTGGGTACGGATCCCAGGCCACTGCGCATCTTCAACCCGGCCACCCAGGCAGCCCGCTACGACCCGGAGGGGGAGTACATCCGTCGCTACCTGCCGGAGCTAGCGGGGCTAGATACCCCGGCTTTGCTGTGGGTGGGGGAGGATCCCAAGGGATCCTGGGCCCTGCAGGAGCGGCGGCGCTGCGGCTACCCGGATCCCATCGTGGATCACAAGGTGCAGCAGCAGGAGTTCAAGCGGCGCTACCAGGCGGTGCAGCAGAGGCACTCTCAGCCGGCCCAGGGCAGACTATCCACTCTTTCCTAGCTCTGGACAAGAC